>NZ_JBYCKI010000065.1:0-20433 GCF_057473305.1 Thiomonas sp. TH-17 | reverse complement strand
TGGCGCAGACCAAAACGCTGGCGGGCCGCTATCACGTCAGCTATTCCTACGGCAAGCCCGACGCGCATGGCAACTATGTGGTCAACCACAGCGCGGCAATTTATGTGTTTGGCCCTCACGGCAATGGCCGCTTGATCGGCACCGAACTCACGCCGCCCGAAGGCATCGCCCACGACGTGCGCCAGCTTCTTGCCGATGCGCACAAAAGCTGGTGGCAAAAGCTGATCTGACGGCGCTGATCTGACGGCGCTGATCTGACAGCGATTAAGCGCTGCCGCCGCGTGCGAAGCCCTTGACCTGCAAGGGGCGATGCGTGTCATTCACCACCATCACACCTTGCCCCGGCGGCAGGGCGGTGAGGGGCAATGCGTGATGATCGAGCGGGGCGATATGCAGCACATTGATCGCGACCAGCGGCGCTTGAGGCGCGCTGGCCGCGTGAACTGTAAGTGCCGCAGTGGCCAGGGTGGTCAGCCCACCGGCCAGCAGGGCTTTGAGAAGGGCGCGCTTGGACATGGCAGCTCCAGATGCAGTCAGAGCGCTTTGGAGTGGCTGGGTGACTTTTGGTTGCGCCTTGCCCGGTAAAGAGTTGTGACGCTCAGCCGATCCCAGACGCGGCACAATGCAAGCCTGTTTGAAAACGAACGTTTTTTGCGAAATTCACCATGACGTTGCCTCCCATCTTGTCTCAGTCTCGATTCCTTTCGCGCCGCCTCGTTTTGCTGGGGGCGCTGGCCTTGCCGCTGGCAGGCTGCGGGCACCACAACAACCAGACCTGGCAGCTCAGCAACATCACTGGCGTGATGCCCAATCTCGAATTCAATCTCACCAACGATCTAGATCAAAAGGTCACGGCGGAGAACTACAAGGGCAAGATCGTTTTGCTCTACTTCGGCTACACCCATTGCCCCGACGTTTGCCCGACCACCATGCAGCTCATGTCGAATGTGGTGCAGCAACTGGGCCCCGAAGGCAAGGATGTGCGCATTCTGTTCGTCAGCGTGGACCCCAAGCGCGACTCCAACACCATTCTCAAGGCGTACACCGCAGCATTCAGCCCCAATGCCATCGGCCTGACGGGCACCATCAAGCAGATCGATGCGCTCACCCGCCGTTACCGTGTGATCTACAGCTACGGCAAACCTGATGCGCAGGGCAATTATGTGGTCGATCACAGCGCCGGCGTGTATATCTTCGGCCGCAGTGGACGCATTCATCTGTTGGGTTCTGACACCAATCCTCCAGCCGCGTTTGTGCACGACCTCAAGCAACTGATCGCCGACGAGGGCTGACGCAACCGTGCGTTGATGCCAGGAACGAAAAAGGCCCGGAGTTCCGGGCCTTTTTCGTGGGCGATAGCCGCGTTACTGCGAGGCGGCGCTCGCTGGCTGCTCGGTTTGCAGCGAGCGCATCACCGCAGCGGCGGGGTCTTCCTCCTCGGCGGCTGGCGCGCTGCCTCCTTCGGCCGGGGCGGCCTCTGATCCACCAAAGCTCGGCGGGGCGATGGACTCATAGCTGTTGTCATCAGACGGTCCGATGATCTGCACCTTGTTGATGTCGACTTCAGAATGATGGTCCAGGCCGCTGGTAACCAGACCGGGGAAGGCAATGATCAAGCCGACCATGATGACCTGAATGACCACGAAGGGCACCGCACCCCAGTAGATCTGCCCGGTGGTGACACGGGCGATGCGCTTGCCGGTCTCCTTATCCGTGTAGTCGTTTTTGGCGGCGACGCTGCGCAGGTAAAACAGCGCGAAGCCGAAAGGCGGGTGCATGAACGAGGTCTGCATGTTCACCGCCAGCAGCACGCCGAACCAGATCAGGTCGATGCCCAGTTTCTCAGCCACCGGCCCAAGCAGCGGAATGATGATGAACGCCAGCTCGAAGAAGTCGAGGAAGAAGGCCAGCACGAACACCAGGATGTTCACCACGATGAGGAAGCCCAGCACACCGCCCGGCAGGCTGGTGAGCAGATGCTCCACCCAGACGCGGCCGTCCAGCCCCTGGAACACCAGGTTGAACACCGTGGAGCCGATGAGGATGAACAGCACGAAGGTGGAGAGCTTGGTCGTGGTGTTGAGCGCCTGCTTGAGCAGATCGATACTGAGCCGCTTGCGACCAAATGCCATGATCAGCGCGCCCACGGCGCCCATCGCGCCGCCTTCGGTCGGTGTGGCGACGCCGAGGAAAATGGTGCCCAGCACGAGGAAGATCAGTGTGAGCGGCGGCACCAGGGCAAACGTCACGCGCTCGGCCATCTGCGACAACAGATTGAGTTTGAGGCCGCGGTTGATAAAGGCAAGCGCCAGCGAGAGCAGCACCCCAAAGGTCATCGCCACCACGATGGTTTCGTCCAGCGCGGCGGTGACCTCATGGCCCGCGCGCCAGCTCAGTAGCGCACCATAGTTCTTGGCCAGCACGATGCTGGAGATCAGCACCAGGCCAAACAGAATGCCCAGCGAGCGCAGGCCGCTGTCGCCATTGGGCTCGCGGATGGTGCGGGCCTCGGGCGGAAGCGCCGGCGCCCATTGCGGCTTGAACAAGGTCACGCCCACGACGTAAGCGAGATACAAACCTGTGAGCACGAAGCCGGGAATGAACGCGCCCTTGTACATATCGCCCACGCTGCGCCCGAGCTGGTCGGCCATGACGATGAGCACCAGCGAGGGCGGAATGATCTGTGCCAGCGTGCCCGACGCGGCGATGACGCCCGTGGCGACACGGCGGTCATAGCCGTAGCGCAGCATGATGGGCAGCGAGATCAGGCCCATCGAAATCACCGAAGCCGCCACTACGCCGGTGGTCGCCGCCAGCAGCGCGCCCACCAGAATGACCGCAATGGCCAGGCCGCCGCGGATCGGGCCGAACAATTGGCCGATGGTTTCCAGCAGGTCTTCGGCCATACCGCTGCGCTCCAGCAGCAGGCCCATGAAGGTGAAGAAGGGAATGGCCAGCAGCGTGTCGTTCTGCATGATGCCGATGATGCGCAGCGGAATGGCTTCGAGCAGCGCCTGCGGCATCAGCCCGAGTTCCACGCCGATGAAACCGAACAGCAGGCCGCAGGCCGCCAGACTGAATGCCACCGGAAAACCGACCAGCAAAAACAGCACCAGCGCCGCAAACATGATGGGCGCGATATTCGCAATGAGAAAGGCGGTCATTTATTAGGCCTCGTTTTTTTTCTGCGCCAACATGAATTCGGCCAATTCTTCTTCTGCCGTTTTTTCGTTTTTCTTCACCAGCGGGTCGTCGATCAGCCCGCGCAAAAAAGCCACGCGTTTGATCAGCTCGGAGACGCCCTGCAGCCCGAGCAGCGAGAATCCGATGGGCACGAGGATGTAGACCGGCCAGCGGATCAACCCGCCGGCATTGCTCGACATTTCGCCCGAGGCGATGGCGTTGATCACCGTGGGCAGCGACAGCCGCACGGTTTCAACCACGAAGGGAAACAGAAAGAACACGATGCCGATGATGTCGATCCAGTTGCGCCCGCGCGGCGAGAGCTTGCTGGAGAGCACGTCGATGCGCACATGCTCGTTGTGCAAAAAGGTGTAGCCGGCCGCCAGGAGAAACACCGCGGCGAACAGATACCACTGAATTTCCAGAAAGGCGTTCGAGCTGTAGTCGAAGGCTTTGCGTACGACCGCATTGAGTGCGCTGATGATGGCCGAAGCAAGAATGAGCCAAAGGGCAAAGCGGCCCACGCGCTCGTTGAGCCAGTCAATCCCGCGGGACAGGGCAAGTAAGGCGTTCAAGACATCTCCCGATTGTTTTGTGAACGAGTCGTTGACGGCTGTTTGTTCAGAGAAGTGTCATGGCAAGGCTTTATCGCATGACAGAGCTGAAACAGTCCGCGGCCGAAGTATAAAGATGTAACAGGCGCGAACTGAAATTTTCGGGCTCGGGTTTGCCCGCAAGGGAGGGGGTGAAGCAGTCTTGCGCGCGGCGGCGGTAATCGCCGTGGCGCGCAAGAAGGGGGACGCAAGAGGAGGGATAAGAGCCAGCGGCGCTCAGGCGCGCACGTCAATGCCCGGAGCGCCCGCTTTCAATAGGCCGATGACGGCGGCTTGCGCAAAACCATCGTCGCGGAAGACGCGCAGCACCTCGTCAATCTGCTCCGGCGCGCAGGTCACGAGCAGGCCGCCGGAGGTCTGCGGATCGGTGAGCAGCGTTTGAGCCAGCGGCGGCAGATCGGGGGCAAGCGCGACTTCGCCGCCATAGCTGGCCCAGTTGCGGCGCGATGCGCCCGTGATCATGCCGGCGTCCGCCAGCTCCACCACGCCTTCGATGAGGGGCACATCGGCGAAACGCACTTCCGCCCGCAGGCCCGAGCCGCGGCAGACTTCCAGCAGATGGCCGAGCAGGCCGAAACCGGTGACGTCGGTCAGGGCGTGCACGCCCGGCAGTTGGGCCAGTTGCTTGCCGGGGGTGTTGAGCTGCGTGGTGTTGGCAATCATGCGCGCGTAGCCCGCGGCATCGAGCGCCTCGCTTTTGAGCGCAGCCGACTGAATGCCCACGCCCAGCGGTTTGCCCAGCACGATCACGTCGCCGGGTCGGGCGCTGTCGTTGCGGCGGATGTGGCTGGGGTGCGCCAGGCCCATGACCACCAATCCGTAAATGGCCTCGACCGAATCGATGCTGTGTCCCCCTGCAATGGGAATGCCGGCCTGCGCGCAGACGGTTTCGCCCCCGCGCAGAATCGCCGCGACCGAGTCGAGCGGCATCACGCCGATGGGCATGCCCACGAGCGCCAGCGCCATGATGGGCGTGCCGCCCATGGCGTAAATGTCGGATATGGCGTTGGTCGCGGCGATCCGTCCGAAGTCGAAAGGGTCGTCCACGATGGGCATGAAGAAATCGGTCGTCGCAATCAGCGCCTGTTCGGGGTTGAGCAGATACACGGCCGCATCATCCGCAGACTCGTTGCCGACCAGCAGGGCCTCAGGCTTGGGCAGCAGCGGCGCGTGTTTTTTCAGGATTTCGGACAAGACGCCAGGCGCAATCTTGCAGCCACAGCCGCCGCCATGTGATAGCGAGGTGAGACGGGGGGCGGCCGGTGTGGCAGGGGTGTCGGGAGCTGAGTTCATGGGAAAGGGATCTGTGGATCAGCCGGGGGTGGAGACAGAAGAATCGTCCTGCCAGGTCTGGCAGAACTGCAAAAAGCGTTGCAGCGGCTGGGAGAAGGTCTTTTTCTGGTGGTGCACGATGTAGAGCGTGCGGTGCATGGGCGGCAGCGGGCTGCGCACGGTGACTAGGTGGCCGTGATCCAGCGCATCGCGCACCAATCGGCGGGGAATGCAGGTCAGTCCCAGACCGGCGATGGCCGCGCCGCGTATGGCCTCTGAACTACCCAGCACCATGGCGCGATCGAAGCCGTGCAAATGTTCGAGCAGCAGGGTTTCGACGGTTTCTCGGGTGCCCGAGCCCGCCTCGCGCAGCAGCCAGCGGGCTTCGCGCAACTCGTCCAGACTGACCTCGCGGCCCGCCAGTGGACTGTCAGGGGCGCAAACCACGACCAGCGCATCGCGCAGCCAAGGCTGAATGGCCAGGTCGTCGCGGTGACAGGCACCTTCGACGAGCCCGAGATCGACCTCGAACTGCGCCACGGCCTCGGCGATGGCCTGGGTGTTGCCCACACGCAGACAGAACTGTGCGGCGGGAAACTCGCGGCAGAACTCCGCCATGATGCCCGGCAGAATGGCGTTGCCCACGGTGCTGCTCGCGCCGATGCGCAGCGCCGCTGCGCCCGCGCTGAATAGCGCCTCGATGCCGCGGGTCTGGTCAAGGATGGCCATGGCGCGGGGCAGCAGCAGGCGGCCGGAATCATTGAGCACCAGCCGTTTGCCGACCCGGTCGAAGACGCGCTCGCCGAGCTGCGCTTCCAGTTCAGCCAGTGCCGCACTGACGGCGGACTGCGACATGGACAGAGTATCGCCCGCGGCGGTGGCGCTGCGGCTGTGCGCAATCTCCACCAGCACTTCCATTTGCCGCAGGGTCAGTCGCATGGGTTTGATCTATTCGTTGGATTGATTTCAAGCCAAGCATAAACCAGACGGCTTGAATACCCACGCGGACATCACAGAAAAAATTGCCTTCCGCCTCGGAACTTTGGGGCGGGGGAAAAGTCTGAGAGGTTGACGAAAAAGATCGGGATTTGTAGAATTCACCCACTAGTTTCGTCGGGTATTTTCCATTCCGGCACTGTGTAATGTCTGCTGCAAGCCTGCCCAAGGCGGTCGCCCTGACGTTGCAACTGGCCATCATTCATGTTGAGGAGAGCCGCCATGCGACTGACCACCAAAGGACGTTTTGCCGTAACCGCGATGATCGACGTGGCCATGCGTCAACATCTGGGCCCCGTAACTCTGGCCGGCATCAGCCAGCGCCAGCATATTTCCCTTTCTTATCTGGAGCAGTTGTTCGGCAAACTGCGCCGTCATGAGCTGGTCGACTCCGTGCGCGGCCCCGGTGGCGGCTACACGCTTTCGCGCAAATCAGAAGAAATCAGCATTGCCGACATCATCATCGCCGTGGACGAGCCGCTTGACGCCACTCAATGCGGCGGCAAGGAAAATTGCAACGGGGAAGACAACGGCCCCTGCATGACGCACGACCTCTGGGCGCAACTCAACTCCAAGATGGTGGAGTTTCTCGATTCGGTCAATCTCAAGGGGCTGGTCGAGCAGAACCTCGCCAAGGGAGTCACGGTGGAAGAGGTGGCCATCACCCGTAAGCCCGTTTCTCCGCTGCCGGTGACGGCCAAGCCGATCAAGGTCAAGGCGCCGAATTCGGTGTTCAACCTCGCGCAGACTTTGAGTTGAGACTGGTTTCAAGAGTTTTGAGCCCGGCGCTGCGCGTCGGGGCATTCCGCTATGAGTTTTCGCCGATAACAAGCACGCTTCCTGAGCATTTCCACTGAGCATTCCCACCATGTCCACAACGCCCCATCTCCCGATTTACATGGACTACGCCGCGACCACTCCCGTGGACCCGCGGGTGGTTGATGCCATGATTCCCTGGCTGCGCGAGCATTTCGGCAACCCGGCGTCGCGCAGTCATGCCTGGGGCTGGGAGGCGGAGGCTGCGGTGGAGAAGGCTCGCGAGCAGGTGGCCGCGCTGATCAACGCCGACGCCAAGGAAATCATCTGGACGTCCGGCGCCACCGAGTCGAACAACCTCGCCATCAAGGGCGCGGCGGAGTTCTATCAGGGCAAGGGCAAGCACATCGTCACCGTCAAGACCGAGCACAAGGCGGTGCTCGATACCGTGCGCGAAATGGAGCGCCGGGGTTTTGATGCCACCTACCTCGACGTGCAGCCCGATGGTCTGCTCAACCTCGACGTATTCAAGGCGGCGCTGCGCCCGGACACCATTCTGGTTTCGGTCATGCTGGTCAACAACGAGATCGGCGTGATTCAGGACATTCCCGAGATTGGCCGCATCTGCCGCGAGCGCGGCATCATTTTTCATGTGGACGCGGCGCAGGCCACCGGCAAGATGGTGATCGATCTGCAGGCCTGGCAGGTCGATCTGATGAGCCTGGCTTCGCACAAGACTTATGGCCCCAAGGGCATCGGCGCGCTTTATGTGCGGCGCAAGCCGCGGGTGCGGCTGATTGCGCAAATGCACGGTGGCGGACACGAGCGCGGCCTGCGCTCGGGCACGCTGCCCACGCATCAGATCGTGGGCATGGGCGAGGCGTTTCGCATCGCCAAGGCCGAACTCGGAGCGAGCATCGAGCGCGCCCGCATGCTGCAGCAGCGCCTGCTTGACGGCCTCAAGGACATCGAAGAGGTTTACGTGAACGGCGACCTTGAGCGCCGTGTGCCGCACAACCTCAACATCAGTTTCAACTACGTCGAGGGCGAATCGCTGATCATGGCGATCAAGGGCATTGCGGTATCCAGCGGCTCGGCCTGCACTTCCGCCAGCCTGGAGCCCTCGTATGTGCTGCGTGCCCTGGGACGGAGCGACGAACTGGCGCATTCCTCGCTGCGCATGACCATCGGCCGCTACACGACCGAAGAGGAAATCGACTCCGCCGTGCGCCAGCTGCGCGAGAGCGTGGCCAAGCTGCGCGATCTCTCGCCCCTCTGGGACATGTACAAGGAAGGCATCGACATCAGCACCATCCAGTGGGCGGCGCACTGAGCGGCTTTGCGGCTAAGCGCCTATCTGCATCAGGGTTGTGCAAATAGCCGACAATAGGGGTCGGAATTATTGGATGTGTCGTTCGCCGCTTTCGGCGAGCGCTTCGAGGAGGACAAGATCATGGCTTACAGTGACAAAGTGGTGGACCACTATGAAAACCCGCGTAACGTGGGCTCTTTTGCCAAGGACGACCCGCAGGTCGGCACCGGCATGGTGGGCGCTCCGGCGTGTGGCGATGTGATGAAGTTGCAGATTCGCGTCAACGATCAGGGCGTGATCGAAGATGCCCGCTTCAAGACCTACGGCTGCGGTTCGGCCATTGCCTCGTCTTCGCTGGTGACCGAGTGGGTCAAGGGCAAGACGCTCGATCAGGCGCTCGAAATCCGCAACAGCCAGATCGCCGAAGAACTCGCGCTGCCGCCGGTCAAGATTCATTGCTCCATCCTGGCCGAAGACGCCATCAAGGCGGCGGTGAGCGATTACCAGCAGCGTCATGGTCGTACTGCCGAGCAAGCGCTGGCGACTGAGCAGGCCCAGGCCGCTTGAGCGCCGCGAAAAAGGACCAAGACAAAGGGAACCGAAGATGTCAGTCACAATGACCGAGCGCGCGGCCGAGCAGGTGCAGCGCCATCTCGCCAAGCGGGGTGCAGGGCTGGGGGTGCGCTTGGGCATCAAGACCACCGGCTGCTCCGGCATGGCCTACAAACTCGAATTCGTCGATCAGGCGTCTGAGGAAGATCTGGCGTTCGAGAGCCACGGCGTCAAGATTCTGGTCGATCCCAAGAGTCTGGCCTATGTGGACGGCACCGAACTCGACTTCGTGCGTCAGGGACTGAACCAGGGCTTCCAGTTCAACAACCCCAACGAAAAAGATCGCTGCGGCTGCGGCGAGTCGTTCCGGGTTTGATCGGCTGCAGGTGCCTTGCTCATGGACGTCGCCCGGCGCCTTTGATCTGATGGATCTCGCTCAGTCTTATTTCGCCCTGTTCGGCCTTCCCGAAACCTTTTCCCTCGACACAGCGCAGTTGGAGCGGGCGCGGCTCGTGGTGCAGTCGCAAGTGCATCCCGACCGTTTCGCTTCCGGGTCGGATCGCGATAAACGTCTGGCCATGCAGATGGCGGCGCAGGCCAACGCGGCCTACCTCACCCTCAAGAACCCGGTTCAGCGCGCGTCCTACCTGTGCGAGCGGCGCGGCGTGGCGGTGCAGGCAGAGAACAACACCGCCATGCCCACCGAATTTCTGATGCAGCAGATGCAATGGCGCGAAGCGCTCGATGAGTTGCGGGAAACGGCCGATGCAAGCGGGCTTCAAGCCTTGCAGGTCGAGGTGCAGGCGCAGCGCGCCCAGCGCATCGAAGCCATTCGTCAGGCGCTCGATGAGCAGAACGCCCCTCAAGCGGCCGCCGAGCAGGTGCGCGCCCTGTTGTTTCTCGACCGATTCAGCGAAGAACTGCGGCGTACATCCGATTCCTTGCCGCAGCCCGCCGTTTGATATCCGATTGATTTCATTTCCTCGCTCCGGCGCTTCGAGTCAACCTCGGCCGAGCTGAGCGATTACCTCTCTGTTGCCATGGCCCTGTTGCAAATCTCCGAACCCGGACAATCGCCCGACCCGCACCAGCACCGACGTGCCGTGGGCATCGATCTGGGTACCACGCACTCGCTCGTCGCCGCCGTGCTCAGCGGCTCACCGCAATGTCTGCCTGATGCGCAGGGGCAGGTGCTGCTGCCCTCCGTGGTGCACTACCACGCCGATGGCCGTGCCGAAGTGGGCCTGCGCGCGCGTGAAGAGCAGGCGCTCGATCCGGCCAATACCCTCGTTTCGGTCAAACGCTATATGGGCCGCAGCCCGGGCGATCTGCCGCCGACGGCGCTTGCGCATTACCGCATCACGGACGATGCGCGCATGGTCCGATTCCAGACTGCCGCTGGCGAGATGACGCCGGTTCAGGTCTCGGCCGACATCCTGCGCGTGCTGCGCTGGCGCGCCGAAGACACTCTTGGCGGCGAGTTGGTCGGTGCGGTGATTACCGTGCCCGCTTACTTCGATGATGCCCAGCGCCAGGCGACCAAAGACGCCGCGCAACTCGCGGGTTTGCATGTGCTGCGCCTCATCAACGAACCCACGGCAGCGGCGCTGGCTTACGGGCTCGATCATGGCGTCGAAGGTCTGTATGTCATTTACGACCTGGGCGGCGGCACTTTCGATCTTTCCGTGCTGCGGCTGACCAAAGGGGTGTTCGAGGTGGTCGCCACCAGCGGCGACACCGCGCTGGGCGGTGACGATTTCGACCTGCGCATCGAGGCGCTGATGCGGCAACAGGCCGGCAATCCCGAGCTATCGGCCAGCCTGCAACGGCAGTGGCGCATGGCTGCGCGCCAAGCCAAAGAGTCGCTGAGCGCGGCCAGCTCGGTGGAATACACCGTGGCACTGGCCGATGGCGCTACTCACACCGGCACTGTGCAACGCGACGATTTCGAGCAGACCAGCGCCGATCTGGTGCAACGCACCCTCGCGCTGTTGCGCCGCGCTTTGAGCGACGCGCAGGTCAGTACCGCAGACGTGCAGGGCGTGGTGCTCGTGGGCGGCGCCACGCGCATGCCCATGATCCGCCAGGCGGTTGCGCGCGTCATGGGCAAGGCGCCTCTCACCGATCTCGACCCCGATCAGGTCGTGGCGCTGGGCGCGGCCATCCAGGCCAACGCGCTGGCGGGCAATGCCGGGGCCGACGATGTGCTGCTGCTCGACGTCATTCCCCTGTCGCTCGGCGTTGAAACCATGGGCGGACTGGTCGAGCACATTCTGCCGCGCAACAGCACCATTCCTCAGGCGCGCGCGCAAGACTTCACCACCTTCCGCGACGGGCAGACCGCCATGGCCATTCATGCGGTGCAGGGCGAGCGCGAACTGGTGAGCGACTGCCGCTCGCTGGCGCGCTTCGAGCTGCGCGGCATTCCGCCCATGGTGGCGGGCGCCGCGCGTATCCGCGTGACTTTTGCCGTCGATGCCGACGGTCTGCTCGAAGTCAGCGCGCAAGAGCTGACCACCGGCGTGCAGGCCCAGGTGCAGGTCAAGCCCGCCTACGGCCTGGATGACGCGCAGATCGCACAGATGCTGCATGACAGCGTGGCCCACGCCCAGGACGACCGTGACGCCCGCATGCTGCAGGAAGCGCGGGTGGACGCCCAGGCCCTGCTGGCCGCCACACGCAACGCCATGCAGCTCGACCGCGATCTGCTGAGCGAGCAGGAAGTCGCGCAGATTCATACCGATATGGCCGCTCTGGCACAGGCCGAACAAGGCGGCGACATCGATCAGATCCGCCTCGCCACCGAGGCGCTGACACGGCAGACCGATGCGTTTGCCGAGCGGCGCATGAACCGCAGCATTCAACGCGCGCTGGCGGGTCAATCCGTCGATCAGATCGCGCAGCTCACCGACACGCCGTCCAGCACGGCGTCCTGAGACGTTCTCACCTCATTCTCACCATGCCCATCATCACGGTACTGCCGCATCCCGAATACTGCCCGCAAGGCAAACAAGTCAGCGCCGGGCGCGGCACCTCGATCTGCGAGGCCCTGCTGGAAAACGGCGTGCCCATCGAACACGCCTGCGACATGCAATGCGCCTGCACCACTTGTCATGTGGTGGTGCGCAAGGGCTATGACAGCTTGGGCGAACTCGACGAAAGCGAAGAAGATCTGCTCGACCGCGCCTGGGGTCTGGAGCCCACCTCGCGTCTATCCTGCCAGGCCATTCTGGCTGACGAAGACGTGACCATCGAGATTCCGAAATACTCGATCAACCACGCCAAGGAACACGGCTGAATCGTCGTGGCTTACCCCAGGCGGATCAGATCGGGCGGCGGCCCCTTGGCGCCTGACAGACGGCTCAACAGCAGACGATAGATGTCCAGGTCGAAGCCGCCGCTCTTGGTCTCGCGTCGGCTCTCCATCAACTCGGCCACATCGGTTTCGCAACGCGCCGTTCCCAGATGCCGCCATTGGTCGAATACATGCACCTCGGTGCGGTCCTGCTCAGGGCTGTGCTCGCGCAGCCCGACGGGCCCGGCGTAAGGCCAAGCACGCAGCCGCTCCGCAGCCAGCGCCAGCTGCAGGCGGGCGTGATGCCGCTCGGCTGATTCGAGGCCGTAGCACACTCCCTTGCACTGACCGATTTGCTGCGCGAAGCAGCGGCCCTTGCCCGATTCAAGACCCAGCGCCTGCGGGCACAGCGCGTGGCGTTGGGCGAGAGCGCGTAAGGCCTCGACGGCCTGTCGCTTACTCCGGTAACAGCCATACAACTGCGGGAAAATTCGCGGATCGAGATCGTCTGCACGCACCAGCGTGAGCAGCGGCCGGGCCGCGGGGTCTTCGGCCAACCGCCACGCGCAAAGCTGCCGCTCACGGCGCAGTTGCCGGTTGAGCAGGGGCTGCAGCTCCTTGATGAGCCGCATCTCCAGCAGCAGGGCGCCAAACTCACCCGCCGTCTCCCGCCATTCGACCCGCCGCACCTCCTGCGCCAGGCGCAATTCCCGCGCGTCGCGGTGATCCGCCTGAAAGTGCGACAGCACCCGGGCGCGCAGGCGCACACTCTTGCCGATATAGAGCGGTACTTCGCCCTCGCCGTAAAACAGATAGACCCCGGGCGTTTCGGGAATATCGTCCACCGGGGTTTCCAGATGCGGCGGCAGGCTCGCACTGCCGCGCAACAACTCCTGCGCCGCAGCCTGCACCGCGGCAGGGCCAAGTTCCGTCTGGGCGATCTGCAGCCATTGATGCAGGAGCTCGACATCGCCCATCGCCCGATGCCGAGCCGTGGTGTGCAGCCCGTGGCGGCGCATGATGGCGTCCAGCCCATGCCCGCGGGCCTGCGGGTAGAGCTTGCGCGAGAGGCGCACGGTGCACAGAGTTTTCACCCGCAGATCCACCCCCTCGCGCGCCGCGGCCTGTTTCAGAAAGCCGTGGTCGAAGCGCACGTTGTGCGCCACGAGCACGGCGCCATCCAGCACGGCGAGTAGTTCGGGCAGCACCTCGCCAAACGCCGGAGCCCCCGCCACCATGGCGTCGTCAATGCCAGTGAGCTGCTGAATGAAAGGCGGAATGCGCTGCCCCGGATTGACCAGCCGACTCCACTTCGCCACCACTTCCCCCTGCTCAACCCGCATGACCGCCACTTCGGTGATGCGATCAAGCACCGGGTTGGAGCCGGTGGTTTCGAGGTCAAGCAGAACGTAGCAGGGAAGCATGGCTGGAATTGTCGGCGAAACACACATAAAAAAACCGCAGCCGAAGCTGCGGTTTTCTGGGTTGGGATAGATCAGAACTTCCAGCCCACCGACACACCCAGAGTGTTCTGGGACATGCTCAGGTCCTCGGTGCCCCCGGGGCCATAAGGCGGCGGTGCGAGATTGCCGGTCACGTCGCTCTTGAAGGCGTGGATGTAATCGGCCGACACTTCCATCGTGTTGCTCACGGCGTAGGTCATGCCCAGCGTGAGGTGATCCTTGATCACTCCAGGAGCAATGGTGTTGAAGAACACATTCTGCGAGGTGACCGGATTGTCGCTGTGGTTCCACCCGGCACGCACAGTCAAAGCCTGGTCGACCGCGTAGGCCACGCCGAGTTTGACAACAGTGATGTTTTTCCAGCCGAAGCCTGGGCCATTCGGGGCGCCCAGGGGGTTCTGCAGAAACGTGGTCGATGTGTTGCCGATCGCGCTGACGTCGCTGTAGAGAATGCGTTCAACATCTCCAGCAACCGTCAGCGGGCCAGTCTTCCAGGCAAAGCCGATACCGTAATTTGCGGGAATATCAAAGCTGCCGCTGTCAGCAAACAGACCGCTGTATTTGCTGAATTTGCTCATGTGCGTCTTGGGCTGATAGGTCGCGCCCAGCGAAAACCCAGGGGCCAGTTCACCAATCCAGCCGATGCGCACGCCGACACCCGTGGAGGAATCGTGTCCGTTATCCGTCAGGTTCGAGGGCGATTGCGAGGCCTGAGAAAAAGCGCCCAAGCCGTTGGCACGGAAGGTCTGCTGCACCAGATTCACAGCCACACCGATGGTTTGAGTCGGCGTTACGCGCCAGGCGAAACTGGGCGAAATGAACATCTGTTGCAGATCGACGCCGGCGCCATTGGCCAGACCCGTCATGGACCCGCCGATGTTGCTGTAGCCTGAGTTCATGCCGCCATTGCCATACAAGCTCACGCCGGCCGACATGGTCGGGTTGATCATGTAGTTGGCGCCGACTTCCGGGATGATGAAGTTCTGCTTGTCGTTGCCGCTATAGGTCGTGCCGTTGATCTTGGCTTGGCGGTCCGGGCGGAAGAGACTGATGCCGCCGTCGACACGATTGCCGATCAGGGCCATGCCGGCCGGGTTGGTGGCGGCGGCCAGTGCGTCTTGCGGCAGGGCGATGCCCACGCCGCCCATGCCGTTGGCCTTCACGCTGAAGCCGGGCTGGAAATAGCCATCGGTCGCGTGCGCTGCGGGAAGGGCGATGCCGGCCAGGGCCAGCGAGAGTGCCAGTTTTTTCAGATGCATTCTTTTGTCTCCTACCGGGCGAGCAGCCCGGCCTCCATCGGTGGTTGATAGCGCCGCTCCATCACGGCGATGACTCGAAATACTGATTTGAGTATTTGAGGCTGAGACGATGGTAGGAGAACCTGCGCATACACCACATTGTGTTTAGTGTTGATTGCGCGACTGTGTGAATTGTTGTAGGGGAACAGGAAAAACCGCACAAAATACTGCATAGAGTATTCGTGCGGCGAGTTTGCGGAATCTGTATTGCGCCCAGCTTCAGACTGCTCAGTTCACTCAGGCTGTGGGCGGCACGTAGCCTTGCGGCATTTCGGCGCCTTCGCCGAAAAAGTATTTTTCCATCTGCCGCGCTAGGTATTGGCGGGCGCGGGCATCGGCCAGGTTGAGGCGGTTTTCGTTCACCAGCATGGTCTGGTGTTTGAGCCAGGCGGCCCAGGCCTCTTTGGAGACGTTGTTGTAGATTCGTGCGCCGAGTTCGCCGGGGTAGGGGGCGAAATCGAGGCCTTCAGCCTCGCGGCCGAGTTTGATGCAGTGAACCATGCGTGCCATGAAAGTGTCCTTTATTGAGGGTTCAGTTGAGATGTTTGACCAGCACGCGCGAGCGTCGCTGATCGTCGTAGCGCAGACGGCGTTCGTGCGGCAGCCATTCGCGCTCCACCAGCACGAAGCCGCGTTTGAGAAACCAGTGCATGGTGCGGGTGGTGAGCACAAAAATACTCTGCAGACCCTGCGCCCGGGCGCGTTGTTCGATGTGTTTGAGGATGCGCTCGCCGTCGCCCTGACCTTGGGCGGAAGGGTGAACGGTGAGCGCGGCCATTTCGCCGGTTTTCTGCTCGGGGTAGGGGTAGAGCGCTGCGCAGCCGAAGATGATGCCGTCGTGCTCCAGTACGGTGTAGTAGCTGATATCGCGCTCGATCTCGGTGCGGCTGCGCTTGACCAGCACGCCTTGCTCTTCCAGCGGTTCGATGAGTTGCAGGATGCCGCCGACATCGTCGGCCGTGGCTTGCCGCAGATGTTCGAGATGCTCGTCGGCGATCATGGTACCCACGCCGTCGTGGGTGAAAAGTTCGAGCAGCAGTGAGCCGTCGATGGAGAACGGCACGATGTGCGCTCGGGTCACGCCGCCGCGCACTGCGCGTACCGCGTGGCGCAAATAAAACGCGGTGTCGGTGGGTTGCTGCGGATCGGGCAGGCGCGACAGCAGGTTTTCGGCCTGTGCGACGGTCAGTTCGGGGATGAGGTTGTGGGCGTCGTCGATCACGCCGTCCACCTCGGTGATCAGCACGAGCTTTTCCGCCTTGATGGCCGCGCCCACGCTGCTGGCCACGTCTTCCATGCTGAGGTTGAAGGCTTCGCCTGTGGGCGAGTAGCCGAAGGGCGACATGAGCACGACCGCGCCATATTCCAGCGCGCGCTGAATGGTGGGGGCATCGACCTTGCGGACCAGCCCGGTGTGCTGGAAATCGAGGCCGTCGATCACGCCCACGGGGCGGGCGATGATGAAATTGCCGGAGACCACGCGCACGGTGGCGCCAGCCATCGGCGTGTTGGGCAGGCCTTGCGAGAACGTGGCTTCAATTTCGAAGCGCAACTGGCCCGCGGCTTCCTGCGCGGCATCGAGCGCGACTTCATCGGTCACCCGCATGCCGTGCGAGTAGCGCGCGCCCACGCCTTTTTCGCGCAACTGCGCTTCGACCTGCGGACGAAAGCCGTGCACGAGCACGATGCGCACGCCCATCGCGGTGAGCAGCGCAACGTCCTGCACCAGCGCGTTGAGGCGTCCGGCCGCGATCAATTCGCCGGCGATGGCGACCACGAAGGTCTTGCCGCGATGGGCATGGATGTAAGGCGCGACGGAGCGCAGCCAATCGACGAATTGTTCTTGCTGGGCGATCATGGCCCGATTATCCGAAAATGTCGGGTTGCTTTTGTTTTTGATGTCTTCCATGCCCGAATCCACCGCCGCCCGATCCCCTCGCCAGCGCCCCCGCCATGCCGCCGCGCCGCGCAAGCCTGTGACGGCGACGCCCGTGGGCGAAGTGCGCTTTCCTGAAGAGCTGCCGGTTTCGCTGCGGCGCGAGGACATCGCGCGTGCGCTGCGCGAGCATCAGGTGGTGATCGTCTGCGGCGAAACCGGATCGGGCAAGACCACGCAGTTGCCCAAAATCGCGCTGTCCATCGGACGCGGGCTCGGGGCGGGCGGAACGGGGCTGATCGGTCACACCCAGCCGCGGCGGCTGGCGGCCACCAGTATCGCCAAGCGCGTGGCGCAGGAACTCGGCAGCGAGCTGGGTGCGATTGCCGGATACAAGGTGCGCTTCAACGACCGGCTGCAGCCCGGGGCGTCGATCAAGCTGATGACCGACGGCATCTTGCTGGCGGAAACCCAGACTGATCCGCTGCTGCGCGCCTACGACACCCTGATCATCGACGAAGCGCACGAGCGCAGCCTGAACATCGATGTGCTGCTGGGCTACCTCAAACAGTTGCTGCCGCGCCGTCTCGATCTGAAAGTGATCGTGACCTCGGCCACCATCGATGCACAGCGGTTTGCGGAGCACTTTGCCGAAAGCGCTCCCCGCACGGCGCCGGGCCGCCCCAAGCCGGGCGGCGCCCCCTCGGGGGGCAGCGACGGGACGCAGCCCGGAGCGTGGGGGCAGTCCACCCTTGCGCCAGTGATCGAAGTCTCGGGACGGCTCTATCCGGTGGAAGTGCGCTGGCGGCCTTTTGGCGTGGACAAGGGCGACGATCGCGACCAGTCTGCGGCGATCTGCGACGCGGTGGACGAACTCTGGCGGCTCGGTTCCGGCGACATTCTGGTGTTTCTGCCCGGCGAGCGCGAAATCCGCGAAGCCGAAGCGGCGCTGCGCAAACACCATCTCGACACGCATCGCGCCGGCGTGGAGATCCTGCCGCTGTATGCCCGGCTTTCGCAGGCCGAGCAGGAGCGGGTGTTTGCCTCAGGCGGCGCGCGGCGTATCGTGCTGGCCACCAATGTGGCCGAAACCTCGCTGACCGTGCCCGGTATCCGCTACGTCATCGACGCCGGGCTGGCGCGGGTGAAACGCTACAGCTACCGCAACAAGGTGGAAATGCTGCAGGTCGAGCCCATCAGCCAGGCGGCGGCGCAGCAACGCGCCGGGCGCTGCGGGCGGGTGGCCAACGGCGTGTGCATCCGGCTTTACGACGAAGCCGAGTTCGCCGAGCGGCCGCGCTTCACCACGCCGGAAATCCAGCGGTCTTCGCTGGCCGCCGTCATTCTGCGCATGAAGGCGCTGGGGCTGGATTCCATCGAACAGTTTCCGTTCATCGAGCCGCCGCCGGGCAAGGCGATTGCCGACGGCTACCAGTTGCTCACCGAACTGGGCGCTGTGGACGACCGCAATGCGCTCACCCCGCTGGGCCGAGAACTCGCCCGACTGCCGCTGGACCCGCGCATCGGCCGCATGATTCTCGAAGCCCGCAACCGCGAAGCGCTGACCGAAGTGCTGATCATCGCCGCGGCGCTGTCGGTGCAAGACCCGCGCGAACGCCCCGCCGAGGCGCAGCAGGCGGCCGATGAAGCGCATCGCAAGTTCAGCGACGAGCGCTCCGAATTTCTCGGCTGGCTCAAGCTCTGGGCGCATTACCACGCGGCCATCGCCCACAAAAAGTCGCAGCGCAAATTGTGGGGCGAACTGCGCGGCCAGTATCTGTCTCCGCTGCGCCTGCGCGAATGGCATGACGTGCACAGCCAGCTTCACACCCTGGTGGCCGAGCAGGGCTGGCGGCTCAACACGACCGAAGCCACCTTTGAACAGATTCACTGCGCCTTGCTGAGTGGCCTGCTCGGCAACGTGGGCTACAAGGGCGAAGACGATGCCCAGTACCTTGGCGCGAGAGGCATTCGCTTTGCCATCCATCCGTCGTCGCCGCTGGGGCGCAAGGCCGGGCGGTGGATCATGGCGGCGGAACTGGTGGAAACCAGCCGCCTGTACGCCCGCGGCGTGGCGCGCATCGAGCCGCTGTGGCTGGAGCGCGTGGGCGCGCACCTGCTCAAGACCAGCCTGCTCGATCCGCATTGGGAAAAGAAGCCAGCGCAAGTCACCGCCTTCGAGCGCGCGACGCTGTACGGACTGGTGGTTTACAACCAGAGACGGGTGGATTTTGGCCGTTTCGACCCCAAGCAGGCGCGCGAGATTTTTCTGCGCGAGGCCCTGGTGGCGGGCGAGTGGGATTGCCGCTGGCCCTTTTTCCAGCACAACCAGGCGCTGATCGCCGACATCGAACGTCTCGAACACAAGGCGCGGCGGCTCGACGTGCTGGTGGACGAAGAACTCATCTACGCCTTTTACGACCAGCAAGTGCCCGACGAAGTGCACGGCGGCGCCAGTTTCGACCGCTGGTACCGCGATGCGTCGCGGGCCAAACCGAAGCTGCTGTTCCTGCAGCGCGACGAGTTGATGCGCCACGAAGCCGCCGGCATCACCACCGAGACGTTTCCCAACCGCCTCAAGCTCGGCGCGCTGGAGCTGCAGCTCGACTACACCTTCGACCCCGGTGGCGCGCGCGACGGCGTCACCGTGCAGGCGCCGCTGGCCGCGCTCAACCAGATTCCGGCGCAGCGGCTGCAATGGCTGGTGCCGGGGCTGCTGAAGGAAAAGATTCTGGCGCTGCTCAAAAGTCTGCCGCAACGCCCGCGTTCGCGCCTCGTCCCGCTGCCGCAAACCGCCGAGACGTTTGCCGCGCAGCTCACCACGGCAGAGCGATTCGGCCAGGGCGATCTGCTCGACGCCTTGCGCGAACAGGTGCGCGAGCACACCGGGTTGGCGCTGCAGCGCACCGACTTCAAGCTCGAAACCCTCGGGCCGCATCTGTTTTTCAACGTGCAGGTGATCGACGCTCACGGACGGCGCATCGATGTCGGGCGAGACATCGACAAACTGCGCGCCGATCACGGCCAGGCTTCGCGCAGCGCGTTTGCCGAACTCGCCAAGCTGCGCACCCAACTGCCGCCGCAAAAAGACGCCAAGGCCCCGTCCGAAGCCCCAGCGGCGCCCGGCGCGGTGGCCGCAGCGCCGAGCGAAGCGCCCATCAATGTGCCCACCGATGCGCTGCAAGGACTGACGGATTGGACTTTCGACGCCCTGCCTGAACTGCTGGAACTACGCCGGGGCGCGCACACCCTGATCGGCTTTCCCGCCCTGGTGGACAAGGGCGGCGCGGTCGATGTGGAGGTGTTCGACACCGCCGAGGAAGCCGCGCGGTTGCATCGCGGCGGCCTGCGCCGTCTGTTCGCGCTGCAACTGCGCGATCAGATCAAGCACGCGGAGAAAAATCTGCCCGGATTCCAGCAGGCGGCGATGCAGTTCATGTCGCTGGGCACCGCCGAACTGCTGCGCGCGCAGATTGTGGATGCCGCGCTCGACCGGGCCTTTCTCGCCGAGCCGCTGCCTGCCGACAAACCCGCCTTCGCCCAACGTCTGAGCGAAGGCAAGCCCCGCTTTCAACTGCTGGCCGCCGAAATGGTGCGGCTGGCGGCGCAGATTCTGGACGAGCACGCGCAAGTGCAGAAAAAGCTGGCCGCGTTCAAGAACCAACCCGCGCTGCACGCCGACATCCGCGCCCAGTTGCAGGCCTTGTTGCCCCCGCGTTTCATCGCCGAGACGCCGCCCGCGCAAATCGCGCACTTTCCCCGCTATCTGCAGGCCATCGGGCGGCGGCTGGATAAATTTCGCGCCGATCCGGCCCG
>NZ_JBYCKI010000064.1:0-2438 GCF_057473305.1 Thiomonas sp. TH-17 | reverse complement strand
CGTTCGCGCGCGCGGGTGATTTCAAGCTGCTCCTGCTGCGCTGCCAGCATTTTCTGCAGTGCGTCGATCTGAGCAGCCAGCAGTGCCTGCTTCACGGCCGTGGCGACCACGGCTCCAGCCAGACTGAGTTGCGCAGAATCGAGCTGGTAACGCCGCCATTCGGTCTGTGCCGCCAGTGCTTCGAGCGCGCGACGGTTGCCGCCGGAAAGATCAAAGGCGTAGCTCACGCCAACCCCCGCGTTGTACAAGTCGTAGCGCCGCTCCCCGCCGGGTAGGCCCATGGCCGCGCTGTTGTTTTGCAAGGTCTGCGCGCCGAGCGTGGCGCTGACCTGTGGATAAAGGGTGGAGCCGCTTTGCGCGGCATAGGTTTCGCGCGCCTGTCGCAGCGTGGACTGCGCCGCGGCGATGGTCGGGCTGTGCTGCAGAGACTGCACGACCAGGGCGTCGAGCTTGGGTGAAGCAAATGCCTTCCACCACATTGCGGCCACGGGTTGACCCGCGATGAACTGCTGCGCGCCACCCAGCTCGCCGGGCGTCGAAGCCGTGCGGGCGGGCGGCTTACCGATGGTGTACGACATGGCCTGTGGAGCTGGCGGCGTTTTGAAATCCGGCCCAGCGGCGCAACCGACGAGCCCTAAGGCCAGGGCAAGGATAGAGAGTTTCCGCGTCGGCGCATGACCTGATCCCACGGCATGGACGAAGGCATCATGCGTTGTTTTAGCGTTGGCCATAAAAGTGCTCCTGGAACGATTTGCGAAAGGTCTGATGACAAGCCAGACAGCTTTACTGGACCGAGGCAAATTGGGTGATGACCGCTGGGCCGTCGCCCCGCGTTGCGGCCTCGCCCATGGCTGCGGCCGCTTCATGAACCTGTTCGTCGAGGCCTCGGAACTTTCCGGCATCCTTGCCGAGCCAGGCCATGATGCGCAGTCTTTCCGCCACCGGTGGCTCGGGGTGATGGGCGATGATGGGCGCGAGGCGTGCCACCAGGGCCCAGCCTTCTCGGGAAATCGCTCCCGTGACGGCTTGCATGTCGCGTTCGAGTTTTTCCATCACGTTCTGTAAAGCCATAGGTTTCGCGGGCTCGGCGGCTTGCGCATGAAAAGTGGCGCCGAAGGCGAGCACGGCCGCGGCCAAAGTGATGGCGCGGAAGCGTTTGGGATTGTTCATTGCGTAGTCCTTTTTTGTTTCATTGAGCCAAGTCCAAGGCGGACATCGTCAGGATCATTCAAAACTCCATGCTCAGCGCGACCGAGCCGAAGGCTTGGCGACCGGCTTGTTCCGCGAACTCGCGCGTGCGCCAGACGCGCATCAGCGCCAGCCGGATGCCGTGCCCGGCGAGCAGCCATTGGCTGCTGATGCCGACCGCTGCCTGGGCCACCCAGGGACGGCGCGTCACGCTGTGGCTGGAGCGAAGGAGATTGCCGTCAAGGGAAAAGTCATAGGCAACGGCCTTGGCCTCCACCATGCCGAAGAAATGCACGCCGGGACGCGGCCGACTGGCGACCGCCATGACGCTGTTGGGCTCGCCATGAAGGGAGGAGGCCGATGGCGGGCGGTTCTCGGCGCCGGAGCGGATGGGATAGCTGCCGAAATCGTTCGGCAAGTTCCAGCCGATGCGGTCTTCGACGCCCAATGTGGCCGAGGTTTCGATATTGCCCAGGCGCAAACCCATGGAACGAATGACATCAGCGGAAAGACCGGGAATGATGGCGCCCGCGCCACGATAGGTCTTGTACTTGCGATCCATGGCGAGCTGAAGCGCCGGCTCGTTTTTCAACTGGTTGTCCCAGCCCTGGAACCTGGGCGAGCCGATCGCGTCATGGACCAGGTTCTGCGATTGTTCCGCCAGCGACCACGGGCCGATCACACCGAGTGTGATCTCGCGCGTATCGAGGATTTCGCGATTCGACTCGGGTTCGTGTTTTCGCTGGTTCCACGCCAGGCCCAGGTAGAGCAATCCGGCATAGGGCCGGTCATTGGCGATCAAGTCCGTCCGGGTGGAGTCCTCCGGCGTGAACATGGACTGGCCAAATCTGACCACCACGTTGTGTGTCTGTGCAGAACCATCCGCATCGGCCCAGAATGCGGGGTTCATGAAGCGGATGAGCTGCGCCTGCAGCCGGATCGGCGCCGGCAGGCACTCGGGCCGTAGTCGGCCGGGGATGTCGTGCGAAACCAGAGTGAATGCCACGCCATTCGTGTAGTTCCGGTCGGTGCCGACAAACAGATCGTTTTCCAGCCTGGCCGTGCCGCCACGAAGTCTGAATCTCTGTTCAGCCGTGCATTCTCCGGCATCAGCAGCGCCTTCATTGACGGTTTGCGCCAGGGTCGGCGCGGGGAGGAGATGTGATGGATGCCTCCCTCCCTACGGGGATTGAGACAGGGGTATGAAGATGAACGTGAAACCGTTCGGGTGGAGCCTGGTCGCTGCGGTG
>NZ_JBYCKI010000063.1:0-18768 GCF_057473305.1 Thiomonas sp. TH-17 | reverse complement strand
CTGCGACTGCCCATGCGCGAAGGCCAGCGCAGCCTCAACCTGTCGAACTCGGTGGCTGTCGCCGTGTTCGAAGCCTGGCGGCAGAACGACTATTGCGGCGGGATCTGATGCTTGGTCATGAGAAAACCGCAGGGGCGCCTCAGGTGATGGACGAGAAGTCGGGCTTGCGCTTTTGCAAAAACGCCATCATCGCCTCGCGCGCCGCCGGTGCGCCCAGCAGCGCCTGAAACACCGCCTCTTCAGAGCGCATACGCGCCAGCACGGCCTGCGGCCCCTGATCGCCCAGGCCTTTGAGCAGGCGCTTGGTCGCCCGCACCGAGGGCGCAGGCAGACGAGAGAATTTTTCGGCCTGCGCCACGGCAAATTCACGCAGACTTTCTACCGGCAGCACGCGGTTGACCAAGCCCATGTTCAAGGCCTCGGCGGCGTCGAACGGTTCGCCCAGCAAGAGCTTTTCCGCCGCGCGCTGGTAACCGGCGATCTGCGGTAGCAGCAGGCTGGACGCCGCCTCGGGGCACAGACCCAGATGCACGAAGGGCAGCACGAACTGCGCGTCATCGGCCGCATAGACCAGATCGCAATGCATCAGCAGCGTCGTGCCCACGCCCACGGCAAAGCCTTGGGCGGCTGCGATCAGCGGTTTGTCCAGCCCGGCCAGATGGCGCAAAAACTGCAGCACCGGCGCTTCCTCGCCCTGCGGCGGCGCCGAGAGAAAGTCCTGCAGATCGTTGCCTGCGGTGAAACTGCCGCCTTCGCCCGCGATCAGCACCGCCTTCACGTCCGCGTCGGAGGCCGCGCGCTCGAAGGCCTCGTTGGCCGCTTCGTACATCGCCAGGGTCAGCGCGTTCTTCTTCTCCGGACGATTGAACACGATATGCAGCACCCCGCTGCGCAATTCCACCTGCACCTGAGTCATGATGTTGTCTCCTGTAAAAAAGCCCGGACAAGAAAACTTGCCCGGGCGTTGGCTGCGGGTTGCGTGCTCAGACGTTTTCAAAAATACCCGCAGCGCCCTGCCCCGTGCCGATGCACATGGTCACCATGCTGTATTTGGCTTTGCGGCGACGCATGCCGTAGATCGCCGTAGCCGCACGCACAGCGCCGGTGGCCCCCAGCGGGTGGCCCCAGGCGATGGCGCCGCCCAGCGGATTGAGCACCTCGGGGTTGATGCCCAGATCCTTCACCACGGCAAGCGACTGCGCGGCGAAGGCTTCGTTGAGTTCGATCCAGCCGATGTCGTCGAGCTTCAGCCCCGCTTTTTCCAGAGCCGCAGGAATGGCGAACTTCGGGCCGATGCCCATGATCTCGGGCGGCACGCCGCGCACGGCGAAACTGACGAAGCGCGCCAGCGGCACAAGGTTGAACTGTTTGAGAATCTTCTCGCTCACCAGGATGAGCGCGCCCGCGCCATCGGAAGTCTGCGAGCTGTTGCCAGCCGTCACGCTGCCCTTGGCCGCGAACACCGGCTTGAGGCGGGCCAGCGCTTCGAGCGTGGTGTCGGCGCGCGGGCCTTCGTCCACGGTCATCTTGCGGGTCTTGATATCCACCTCGGCCGTGCCCAGACGGGGAAATTTCTCGACGATGTCCAGCGGGGTGATTTCTTCGTTGAACTCGCCCGCGGCAATGCCGGCCAGCGCCTTCTGGTGCGAGGCCAGCGCGAACGCGTCCTGCTCCTCGCGGGTCACCTTCCACTGCTGCGCCACCTTCTCGGCCGTCATGCCCATGCCGTAGGCGATGCCCACATGCTCGTTGTTGGCAAAGATGGCCGGATTGAAGCTGGGATGGAAACCGCCCATGGGCACGCGGCTCATGCTCTCGGTGCCCCCGGCGATCATCACGTCGGCCTCGCCCACGCGGATGCGGTCGGCCGCCATCTGAATGGCCGTGATACCCGACGCGCAGAAGCGGTTGACGGTCACGCCGCCCACCGTGTCGGGCAGGCCGGACAGCAGCGCGCCGATGCGCGCCACATTCATGCCCTGGTCGCCCTCGGGCATGGCGCAGCCGATGATGGCGTCTTCGATCAGCTTGGGGTCGAGGTTAGGCACCTGCGCCAGCGCCGCACGGATGACGTGCACCAGCAGGTCGTCGGAACGATAGTTTTTCAGCAGCCCGCGAGGGGCCTTGCCCACCGGCGTGCGGGTGGCGGCAACGATGTAGGCGTCTTGAACTTGTTTGCTCATGTTGTTCTCCTGGTGGCGGATCAGTTACGCACCGGCTTGCCGGTCTGCAACATGCCCATGATGCGTTCCTGGGTCTTGCCCTGGCCGAGCAGTTCGCAGAAGTGCTTGCGTTCCAGCGCCATCAGCGTGACCTCGTCGGCCGGTGCGCCTTCTTCCACATCGCCGCCGCACAGCACGGTGGCGATGCGGGTGGCGATCTCGTCGTCGTAGGCGGAGATGAAGCCGCCGTCGCGCAGGTTGACCAACTGGGCGCGAATGGTGGCCACGCCGTTGCGTCCGAGCACCGGGAAAGTCTGGCCGGGCACCGGCGGACGATAGCCCGCGTCGAACATCGCCCGAGCCTGACCCACCGCCACGTGCAGCAGTTCGTGGGCATGCATGACGATGGCGTCGCTGGGCAGCAGATAGCCCAGGTTGCGGCTTTCCAGCGCCGACTTGCCCACCGTGGCCATGGCCGCGGCCTGGAAGCCCGTCTTGAGAAAATGCAGGATGTCGCCGCCCTGCGCCTGCTCTGCGGCACGGCGGGCCAGGTAAGTGAGGCCGCCACCGCCCGGAATCAGGCCGACGCCCATTTCCACCAGCCCCATATAGCTTTCGAAATGCACCACGCGCTTGGCGCAATACACGCTCAGCTCGGTGCCGCCGCCCAGGGCGATGCCGCTGACCGCGGCCACCACCGGCACCTGGGCGTAGCGCAAGGTAAGCATCATGTCCTGCAGCTTCTTTTCTTCCGGCTCGATGGCTTTGGGGCCGCCGGCCATGAAGGCGGGCATCATCGACTGCAGATCGGCCCCCGCGCTGAACGGCCCGCCCGACAGCGAGGTCGGCTGCCAGACCACCACGCCCTTGTAGCGGCCTTCGGCCAGTTCCACCGCCTTGTGCAGACCGGAGATGACCCCGGGGCCGATGGTGTTCATCTTGGTCTTGAAGCTGGCGACCAGCACGTCGTCGGCGCCGGGGGCCGTCCACAGGCGGATCGACTCGTCTTCGAACACGGTGCCGCCCGCGGTGCGCGGGTCGGGCGCGTTCTCGCCCAGCACGGCCTGCTTGAACGGCTGACGGGCATAGACCGGCAGGCTTGAGCGGCCCATGTAGGCGTTCTTCGCCGCCGAGTAAGAACCCTCGGGCTTGTGCACGCCGTCAACCTGGCTCACCCAGGCCGGCAGCGGCGCGCTGCACAGCGCCTTGCCCGCGGCGATGTCTTCGGCGATCCAGTCGGCGATCTGCTTCCAGCCTGCGGCTTGCCAGCTTTCGAACGGGCCTTCGTTCCAGCCGAAGCCCCAGCGGATGGCGAAGTCGAGGTCGCGGGCGTTGTCGGCAATGTCGGCCAGATGCAGGGCCACGTAATGCCACACATCGCGGAAGATGCTCCACAGGAACTGCGCCTGCGGATTGCTCGATTCACGCAGCAGCTTGAAACGCTCGGCCGCCGGTTTTTTCAGCATGCGCACCACGATCTCGTCGGCCTTGCCGCCGCCAGGCACGTAGTCGCCCTTGGCGGGGTCGAACTTCAGAATGTCGCGCCCGACCTTTTTGTAAAAACCGGCGCCACTCTTCTGCCCCAGCGCGCCATTGGCGACCAGCGTAGCCAGCACGGGCGGGGTGGCATAGAGCGCGGCGAAGGGGTCTTTGTCCGCGGGCAGGGTGTCCTGCATGGTCTTGATGACGTGGGCCATGGTGTCCAGGCCGACCACGTCGGAGGTGCGGAAGGTTGCGCTCTTGGCGCGGCCCAGTTTGCTGCCGGTGAGGTCGTCGATGACGTCGAAACCCAGACCGAATTTCTCGCCCTCCTTGATGACCGCCAGAATGGAGAACACGCCCACGCGGTTGGCGACGAAGTTCGGTGTGTCCTTGGCGCGCACCACGCCCTTGCCCAGGGTGGTGGTGAGGAAGGTTTCGAGCCGGTCGAGAATGGCGCCGTCGGTGCCTGCAGTGGGGATGAGTTCCACCAGATGCATATAGCGCGGCGGGTTGAAGAAATGCACGCCGCAGAAGCGGCGGCGCAATTCGGCGTCGAAGCCCTCCGACAGCGCAGTGATGGACAGGCCCGAGGTGTTGGAGGCGAAGATGGTGTTCGCGCCCAGATGCGGCGTGACCTTTTTGTACAGATCGTGCTTCCAGTCCATGCGCTCGGCAATGGCCTCGATCACCAGATCGCAGCCCTGCAGCAGTTCGAGGTCGGTCTCGTAGTTGGCCTCGGTGATCAGGCCGGCCTCGGCCGCGTCGCCCAGCGGCGCCGGGCTGAGTTTCTTGAGGTTGGCCACGGCCTTGGTCACGATGCCGTTTTTGCTGCCTTCTTTGGCAGGCAGGTCGAACAGCACCACCGGCACCCGGGCGTTGATGCAATGGGCGGCGATCTGCGCGCCCATCACACCAGCGCCGAGTACGGCGACTTTGCGGATGTGTATCGTCTGTGTCATGTCAGCTCCTTCGGGGGATTCAGGCGAACACCGCCTCGGTGTCCATCAAGTTCTTTGCGCCGCTGCGTGCCATGCGGATCGCGGCGGCGGATTCGGGATACAGGCGCCCGAAGTAAAAGCGCGCCGTCTGCAGCTTGGCCTGGTAGAAGGGCGAATCGTTGCCTTCAGCAATCTTGCGCTGCGCCACCTGCGCCATGCGGGCGAAGGCGTAGGCAAACACCACATGACCGGCCACGCGCAGATACGGCACGGCGGCAGCGCCGACTTCGTCCTTGTCAGCCATGGCCTTCATGCCCAGTTCCATGGTGAGTTTTTGCACCTTGTCGGCCAGATCGGCCAGCGGGTTGACGAACTCCTGCATGGCCTCGTTGACGCCTTCTTCTTCGATGAAATCGGTGAGGATCTTGCCGAACTTGCGCAGCCGCGCACCGCCGTCCATCAACACCTTTCGGCCCAGCAGGTCGAGCGACTGGATGGTGTTGGTGCCCTCATAGATCAGGTTGATGCGGGCGTCGCGCACGAATTGCTCCATGCCCCATTCGCGGATGTAGCCGTGCCCGCCGAACACCTGCAGGCATTCGTTGGTGGCCTGCAGGCCGTTGTCGGTGATGAAGGCCTTGACGATGGGGGTAAGCAGCGAGACGAGATCGTCGGCCTCCTTGCGCACCTCGGCGTCCGGGTGGTGCAGCGACTGGTCGAGCAGCAGCGAAATCCAGTACGCCAGAAAGCGCCCGCCCTCGGCCCAGGCGCGCGCGGTGAGCAACATGCGGCGCACGTCGGGATGCACCAGAATGGGATCGGCCGGTTTGTCGGGCGCCTTCGGCCCGGTGAGGGCGCGCATCTGCAGCCGGTCGCGGGCGTAGGCCAGCGCGTTTTGGTACGCCACTTCGGTGAGGCCCAGCGACTGCATGCCCACGCCGAGACGGGCGCCGTTCATCATCACGAACATGGCCGCCAGGCCCTTGTTGGGCTCGCCCACCATCCAGCCGGTGGCGTCTTCCAGCGTCATCTGGCAAGTGGAGTTGGCGTGAATGCCCATCTTGTGTTCGATGCCGGAGCAGAAAATGCCGTTGCGCGCGCCCACGCCCGCATCGGCGGTCGGCACGAACTTGGGCACGATGAACAGCGAAATACCCTTGCTGCCCTCAGGCGCACCCGGCAGCTTGGCCAGCACCATGTGCACGATGTTGTCAGCCAGGTCATGTTCACCGCTGGAGATGAAGATTTTTTGACCGCTGATCTTGTAGCTGCCGCCTTCCTGCGGCACGGCCTTGGTGCGAATCAGGCCGAGGTCGGTGCCACAATGCGGCTCGGTCAGGCACATGGTGCCCGTCCACTCTCCGGCCACCAGCTTGGGCATATAGAGCGCCTTCTGCTCGGCGCTGCCATGCACGTTCAGCAATTCCGTCACGCCCTGCGTGAGACCGGGATACATGGTCCAGGCCTGGTTGGCGGCGTTCTGCATCTCGTGCACCGCGCTGCCCACCAAGTGCGGCAGGCCCTGACCGCCGAATTCCGCGTCGGCCGTCAGGCTGGTCCACCCCGCTTGCACGAACTGATCCCACGCCGCTTTGAAACCCTTGGGCGTGGTTACGGCATGAGTGGCGGCGTCGTAATGGCAGCCCTCGGCATCGCCGCTGGCGTTAAGCGGCTGCAGCACCTCGCTGCAGAACTTGCCCGCCTCTTCGCACACTTGGTTGATCAGGTCGGCATCGACCTCGGCATAGGGCGGCAGCTCCTTGAGCAGAGTGGTGGCGTCGAGCACTTCGTGCATGACGAACTTCATATCGCGCAAAGGCGGGTTGTATTGGGGCATATCTGTCTCCTGAAAATCGTGAATCGAAAAACCGGCTCAAAAACTGGCTCAATGGGGGGCGGAGTCGCTCGCGGCGCGCTCCTTGGCCAGACAAGGCAAAAGCAGGGGCAGCCCTTCGGGCGTGGCGTGGTCGCGCAGCAGCGCGTCAAGGCTGCGGCAGGCCAGCTCGAGGCTGTTGGGCAGCTTGAGCAGCCGGGCGTCGTGATGCAGCGCCAGGATGTAGCCGTGAATCTGGAACATGAGCTGCTGCGGATCGGTGCCGGGCTTGAGATGGCCGACCTCGATGGCCTGCACGATGGCGCGGCGCACCGCGTCGTGCCAAGTCTGGATCATGGCGACCAGCGCGTCGCGTACCGTGCCCGGGCGGTCGTCGAATTCCACCGCGCTGGAGATGTAGATGCAGCCGGTCTCCATTTCCACGCTTACCCGCTGCAGCCAGCGCTGCACCATCGCCGCCAGACGCGGCATGCCGCGCGGCTGCTCGATGGCGCGGTAAAACACCTCTTGCTCGAACAGGTCGTGATAGTGGCGGATAACCGCGATCTGCAATTCCTCGCGCGAGCCGAAATGGGCGAACACGCCCGATTTGCTCATTTCCATGCGGTCGGCAAGCACCCCGATGGACAAGCCCTCCAGCCCGATGCGCCCGGCCATTTGCAGCGCGCAGTCGATGATGGCCTGCCGCGTCTGCCGCCCTTTGGCTGAACCGCTGCCGATCGGCTCGACTGGCAGGCTTGCGCTTACGCCGCGCTTTGCCACCGCTTTTACCGCCGTTTTGGCGCCCGCCGTTCGGTGCGGCGTGCGGCGCGGAGAGATAGGGGAGTGACTGGCGGTCATTTTTGTCGTGTGGGGGAGGGATCGGTAAAAAAACGAACGGTCGTACTATTTCCGATTCTCGCCACTTTGTCAACCGCTAACTGCGATCAGGGGATTTGCCGCCTAAACTGAGGTGCTAACTCCCTGACTTCAAAAACCGTCGCCATGCCCGACTCTTCCAACGCAGTCTCCGCCCAAGACACCCTCGTGCGCGCCGCCTGCCCGCACGACTGCCCCGACACCTGCGCCCTGCTCGTCACCGTGCGAGACGGCGTGGCTATCAGCGTGCGCGGCGATCCCGACCATCCCCCCACGCACGGCGCGCTGTGCGCCAAGGTCTCGCGCTATACCGAGCGCACCTATCACCCGGACCGGTTGCTGCAGCCGATGAAGCGAGTCGGCCCCAAAGGCACCGGGCAGTTCGCCCCGGTGAGCTGGGACGAAGCGCTGGACGACATCGCCGCCCGGCTCAAAGAGATCGCCGCCCGCGACCCGCAGGCCATCCTGCCCTACTCCTACGGCGGCACGCTGGGTTTCGTGCAGAGCGAAAGCATGGCGGCGCGCTTTTTTCACAAGCTCGGCGCCAGCCTGCTCGACCGCACCATTTGCTCCACTGCGGGCGAGGCCGGGCTCAAGGCGGTGATCGGCGGCAAGATGGGGCTGGACGTCGAGCAGTTCGAGCACAGCAAGCTCATCGTCATCTGGGGCAGCAACAGCATCACCAGCAATCTGCATTTCTGGACTTACGCGCAACGCGCCAAACGCCATGGCGCCAAGCTGGTGTGCATCGACCCCTGGCGCAACGACACCGCCGAGAAGTGCCACGAGCATCTGCAACTGCGCCCCGGCACCGACGCCGCGCTGGCCTACGCCCTGATGCACGAACTGGTCAAACACGACTGGCTCGATCACGACTACATCGCACAGCACACCGTGGGCTTCGACGCCCTGCGCCAGCGCGCGCTGGAGTGGCCGCCCGAGCGAGCCGCCGAGGTCTGCGGCGTTTCCGCCGGGCAAATCCACCAACTGGCGCGCGACTACGGCACGCTCACCCCGGCGGCCATCCGCATGAACTACGGCTTGCAGCGCGTGCGCGGCGGCGCCAATGCGGTGCGCGCCATCGCCTGCCTGCCGGCGCTCGTGGGCGCCTGGCGGCACGATGCCGGCGGTCTGCTGATGTCGAGCTCGAATCATTTCGCTGCCAACGGCAAGGCGCTTGAACGTCCCGATCTGCTGGCCGGACGCGCTCCGCGCACACTCAATATGGTGACCATCGGCGACGATCTGCTGCGACCGGGCTCAATCGAATTCGGCCCGAAGATCGAGGCCATGATCGTCTACAACAGCAATCCGCTGGCGGTTGCGCCCGAAGGCGACAAGGTGCGCGCCGGTTTCGCCCGCGACGATCTGTTCACCGTGGTGCTGGAGCATTTCCAGACCGATACCGCCGACTACGCCGACTACCTGCTGCCGGCCACCACCCAGCTCGAACATCTGGACGTGCACAAGTCGTACGGCCACCGCTACTGGATGGCGAACAACCCGGCCATTGCGCCACTGGGGCAGGCCAAACCGAATACCGAAATTTTCCGCCTGCTGGCCGCGCGCCTGGGTTTCAACGACCCCTGCTTTGCCGAGAGCGACGAGCAGATCGCCGCGCAGGCCATTGCCCCCGATCCGCGCAATGGCAGCATTCACTGGGCATCTTTACAAGCCAGCGGCTGGGCCAAGCTGCCCGGCGCCGCCGCCCCGTTTGCGCAGGGCGGTTTTCCCACGCCTTCGGGCAAGTGCGAATTCTGGTCGCAGCGCGAGGCCGACGCCGGACGCGACCCCTTGCCCGAGGTGCTGCTGCCCTACGAATCTGTCGCCTCTGCGCCAGAGCTTGCCACGCGCTACCCGCTGGCGATGATCTCGCCCCCGGCGCGCAACTTCCTCAACTCCAGCTTCGTCAATGTCGACAGCCTGCGCAAACTCGAAGGCGAACCCGCGCTGCTCATCCACCCGGAAGACGCCGCAGCGCGCAACATCGTCGATGGCCAGAGCGTGCGCGCCTTCAACGGCCGCGGCGCCAGCCTCTACCGCGCACGCGTCAGCACCCGCACGCGCCCCGGCCAGATCGTGGGTCTGGGCATCTGGTGGCGCAAGCTCTCCCCCGATGGCAACAACGTCAATGCCCTCACCCACCAGCGCTTGACCGATCTGGGCAACGGACCGTGCTTCTACGACTGCCTGGTGGAAGTGGCCGCAGCGTGACCGAGACAGCGCCGCTGCGCTTTGACGCCGAAAACACCTTCGCGGCATTCGAAGGTCTTTGGTGCTCTGGCCAGCTCAGCGCCGCCGACATTGCCCGCCTGCCTGCTCTGGGCGTGGCCACGGTCATCAACCTCGCGCTGCCGACGTCTTCCAATGCCTTGGTCGGCGAAGCCGAACAGGTGACGGCATTGGGGATGAACTATGTGCACATCCCGGTGCTGTGGGATGCGCCTAAGCCTGCGCAGTTTGAGCAGTTCGCCGGGGTGATGGCTGCACTCGGGCAACAGCCCGTCTGGCTGCATTGCGCCAAAAATATGCGGGCGTCGGTCTTCGTCTATCTCTACCGTCGGCTCATTCGTGGCGAAACCGAAGACCAAGCGTCGTGGCCGATGTCGCAGATCTGGACACCGAACCCGGTCTGGCAGCAGTGGATCAGCGCAGTGCGCGCGGCACACGGCCACGGCGCAGCGCACTGATCTCTGCCAAGCGTCGAAACCGCGCTCAAACCCCCGCGCGCTGCATCGACGCCAGGAAGGTCTTGGCATTCTCGAAGCCCACCACGCGGCCCACTTCCTTGCCGTCCTTGAAGAAGATGATGCCCGGCGGGCCGAACAGCTGGAAGCGCTTGAGCAGCGCCTTGTCATCGGCGGTGTTGTTCGTCACGTCGGCCTGAATCAGCGTAAAGCCCGCCATCTGCTGCGCCACCGCCGGGTCGGTGAAGGTGAAGTGCTCCATTTCCTTGCACGACACGCACCAGTCGGCGTAGAAGTCGAGCATCACGGGCTTGCTGCTGCTGGCGACCACACGGTCGAGATCGGCCACCGTGTGAATGCGCTGAAACTGCACCGCGGGCGCGGCGCTCACAGCGCCCGCTGCGCCACCGCCCAGCCCGCCGAGCGGCTGCAGCAGATTACGGTTGCCCGCCGCCAGGCCGACGATCAGCGCCGCGCCCGCCACGGCCAACGCCACACCAAAGCCCTTGAACACCCGCTTCCAGCCCGAAACCTCATCGGGCAGCCGGTCAAACACCCGCAGGAAGCTGGCGCTGATAAGGAATAGCAGAGCCCACAGCACCATCAGCAGCCAGGTCGGCAGAACCGGGGCGATCATGTACAGCGCGGTGGCGATGAGCAGCACACCGAAGAAGGCCTTGACGCCATCCATCCATCCGCCCGCCTTGGGCAGCAAAGTGCCCGCGCCCAGACCAACCAGCAACAACGGCACGCTCATGCCCGCCGCCAGCGAGAACAGCGCCACCCCACCGATGAGTGCGTTGCCGGTCTGGCTGATGTAGAGCAGCGCGCCGGCCAGCGGCGCGGCCACGCAGGGCCCGACGATGAGCGCCGAAATGCCGCCCATGATGAAGACCCCGGCAAAGTGTCCGCCCTGCATCTTGTCTGAGGTGGACGACAACTTGCTCTGCAGACTGCTGGGCACTTGCAGTTCGTAGAAACCGAACATCGACAGCGACAACACCACGAGCAACAAGGCGAAGACCGATAGCACCCAGGGGTTCTGCAAGGAGGCCGCCAGCCCTTGGCCCAGCAGACCGGCCGCCACGCCAAAGGCCGTATACACAATGGCCATGCCCAGCGAATAGGCCACGGCCAGGGCGAAGCCACGCCCGCGGGACACTTTGTCGCCCTGCCCCACGATGATGCTCGACAGAATGGGAATCATCGGCAGCACGCAGGGCGTGAAGGCCAGCAGCAGACCGAACACCAGGAACATGGGAATGATGCTGAGCAGGCTGCCCGACGCCAGCGCCTGACCAATGCGCGACGAGTCGCCACCCTGGGCGACAGGGGCCGCTGCAGCGGTGACGGCCGAGGCCGTTGCGGCCGGAGCTGGCGCCGCCGGTTGTGCCGCACTGGTGCCAGCCATCAAGCCCTGTACCAGGCCGCTGGCCTCGCTGCCGCTTGCCGCGGGTGCGCTACCGCTGTCGTCGTCGGGTTCGGAAATGCTCACTGTTCCGCTGCCGCCAAACCCGCTGAGACTGACGGTGGCGAGCTTTTCGATCGGCGGGTAGCAAAGCCCCGCGTCGGCGCAGCCCTGATACGTCACCAACATCTTGAAGGTGGCCGGCGCCTTCAGCACGGGCAGGGGAATCGGCACCAGTCCGCGGTAATGAAACACCTCGTGACCGAGGTTTTTATCGAAGATTTTGTGCGCCGGAGGAAATTCTGGTTTGCCGAGTTCCACGCCCGGCGTCTGCGATTCGAAATGGAACCGTTCCTGGTACAGGTAATACCCGTCGTGCGCCTTGAACTGCAGCAACACCGTCTTGGCATCCTGCACTTTGGCGGTGAACTGGAAGGCTTCGTCCGGGGGCAGGAAATCGGCCTGCTGAGCGTGCGCCACGGGCTGCAAAACGCCGGCCCAGAGCAGGAAAAAGCCCAGCACAGCACGACTGAGCCCTGCCCAGAAACGCGGTGCTCGCGAAGTGGATGGAATGCTGTGGCGCATGAACGGTCTCCCTTGTCTTATCGTTTGGTCGCGTGCCGCATGAAATCCTGACAGCCAGTCAGGCGTCGCGCAGACGTCGAAGGTGAAATATAAGTCCAGTGGCATATTTGAATGCCTTAGGGCTTGCCCTGCTGCACCCGCCGAATTACCCGGCATCGGCGCTGGGGCGCTCTCAGGCCCGAAAGCGTCGCTGCGTCAGCGTGCGCGCCACCCACCAGGCCAGCAGTAAATCAAACACCAGCACGGCCAGATGCAAACCACCCTGCGGATCGAATTGTCCGAAAAACAGCGGGCGCACCAGTTCGACTGCGGCGTTCAGGGGCAGTACCTGCGCCAGCCACTGCAGCGGCTGCGGCAGCGCGGTCAGCGGAAAATACACGCCGGACAGAAACGTCATCGGCGTGAGTACCAGGGTGAAGTAGTAGGTGAAAAAGTCGTAACCGCGCGCCTTGGCGTTGACGATGAGACCGATGGCGGAAAACACCAGCCCGGTGAGCAGCAGCAAGGGCAGCGCGATGAGCAGCGTCCACTGTCGGCTGATGCCCAGAACCACGATGACCGCAAGAATGGCCACGCCGCTGAACACGGACTTGGTCGCCGCCCAGGTGAGTTCACCCAGCAGAACGTCGTCAAGAGAGGTGGGGGTGACACGGATGGCGTCCCAGGTTTTTTGCACATGCATGCGTGAAAACGCGGAATACAGCGCCTCGAAACTCGCGGCCATCATCACGCTCATGCAGATCGCGCCGGAGGCGAGAAACTGGATGTAGGGCACGCCATGAACCGTGCCGACCAGGGCGCCCACGCCAAACCCAAAGGCCAAAAGGGTGATCAGAGGCTCCGCGATATTGCCGATCAGACTGGGAATGGCGAGCTTCTTCCAAACCAGAAAGTTGCGTTGCCAAATGGGGAAGAAGCGCCACCTGTGGCGCTCAAGCAGAGTGAGATCAGACATGGTGTATCGGCAGGTCGGGCGCGCCTCGTCAATCGCGCAGTTGCCGCCCGGTGAGTTTGAGGAAAACGTCTTCGAGATTGGCGCGGCGGTGCAAGACCCGCAGGCCGGGCAGCGCCTCCAGCGCGCGCAAGGCCTCGGCGCCGTGCGTCATGTAGGCGAACAAGCCATCGCCGCTGCGCTCCAGTCGTTGCACATGCGGGCGCAGCAATTGCTCCGCGGTGTCGAGCCCCTCGCCATCCATCTCGATGACTTCGGCTTCGACCTGAGCGGCGATCAGGCCGCGGGGCGTGTCTTCTGCGATGCGGCGACCGTGGTCGAGCACCAGAATGCGATGACACAGGCGTTCGGCCTCGTCCATGAAATGCGTCGTGAGCAGGAGCGATTTGCCCTGCGCGGTCAGCACTTTGAGGCGCTCCCAGATCAGGTGGCGGGCCTGCGGATCGAGGCCGGTGGTCGGTTCGTCCAGAAAGATCAGGTCCGGATCATTGACCAGCGCCCGCGCCAGACTCAGCCGCCGCCGCATGCCCCCGGACAACTCGCTGATGCGCGCCCGCGCTTTTGATTCGAGCGCGGCGAACGCCAGCAACTGCGGCAGACGCGGACGCAACTCGGCGTCGCGCAAGCCGAAGTAACGACCAAAGACCAACAGGTTTTCTTCCACCGTGAAGTCGGGATCGAGGCTGTCGAACTGCGTCACCACCCCCACACGCAGGCGGGCCTGCCGGGCCGCCTGCGGCACGGGCTGCCCCATCAGCCGAATCTGCCCGCGATCAGGCCGCGCCAGGCCGAGGCAAAGCTGAATGGTGGTGGTTTTTCCGGCGCCGTTAGGGCCGATGATGCCGTAACACTCGCCGCGCGACAGCCGCAGACTCAGGCCATCGACCACCTGCAGTTCCCCGTAGCTCTTATTGACCTGATCGAGTTCAAGCAGTACGGAGGGTGCGGGTGCATCGGGCAGGCGGGCTGTGCTTTCTGGCATGGTGAGCATGCTACGGGCTCGCTGTGAAAGCTGCTTCAGCCATGAAAAACGCCAGCAACTGCTGGCGCTTTTCGGGATGACGGCGAGTGGGCCCGCCACTGCCATCAGGTTCAACTTGGCTTATTCCGACTTGTCTTCGGCCGGCGCAGCGTCCACGTCGGGACGGTCAACGAGTTCAATAAGCGCCATCGGCGCGTTGTCACCCACGCGAAAGCCGAACTTCAGCGTGCGTGTGTAACCGCCCGGACGAGTCTGATAACGGGGACCGAGCACGTTGAACAACTTGGCCACAGAGTCCCGGTTGCGAAGGCGGTCAAACGCCAGACGGCGGTTGGCCAGCGAGGGCTTTTTACCCAGGGTGATCAGGGGCTCGACCACGGCGCGCAATTCCTTGGCCTTGGGCAGCGTGGTTTTGATGGCCTCGTGTTCGATCAGCGAATTGGCCATGTTGCGAAACATGGCCTTGCGATGGCTGGAGGTGCGATTGAGTTTGCGAAGTCCGTTTCCGTGACGCATGGTGCTTTCCTTTCCTTATGAATCAGGCCAGCCGGATCAGGTACTGGCCCTGCACTGCCGGGTACTCCACCCGGCAAATCGAGAACGCTGAGGATTGCTCAGCGCTTGTCCAGACCGCTGGGCGGCCAGTTATCGAGCTTCATGCCCAGCGTCAGACCGCGCGCTGCGAGCACTTCCTTGATTTCGTTGAGCGACTTGCGACCCAGGTTGGGGGTCTTGAGCAGTTCGGTTTCGCTGCGCTGAATCAGGTCGCCGATGTAATAGATGTTCTCGGCCTTGAGGCAGTTGGCCGAGCGCACCGTCAGTTCGAGCTCATCAACCGGGCGCAGCAGGATCGGATCGTAGGTCTGACCACCAGCCGCCGCCTCGGCGGCCTCGGTGGTCTCAGCGCCCTCGAGGCTGGCAAATACGGACAACTGCTCAACCAGAATGCGCGCAGACGAACGAATGGCTTCTTCCGCGCTGATCACGCCGTTGGTCTCGATTTCCATGACCAGCTTGTCCAGATCGGTACGCTGCTCCACGCGGGCGCTTTCGACGGCATAGCTGACGCGGCGCACTGGCGAGAACGAAGCATCGAGCACGATATGACCAATGCTCTTGCCGCCTTCTTCGCCGAAGTTTCGCAGGGTGCCGGGCACATAGCCGCGGCCCTTCTCGACCTTGATCTGCATGTCGAGCTTGCCGCCTTGCGACAGATGCGCAATGACGTGATCCGGATTGATGATCTCGACATCGTGAGGCGTCTGGATGTCGGCAGCAGTCACTACGCCTTCGCCTTCCTTGCGCAGCGAAAGGGTGACTTCGTCACGGTTGTGCAGCTTGAGCACCACGCCTTTGAGGTTGAGCAGCACGCCGATCACATCTTCCTGCAGGCCGTCGACCACAGAGTACTCGTGGAGCACGCCGTTAATGCTGACCTCGGTCGGCGCATAGCCCACCAGCGACGACAGCATGACGCGGCGCAGCGCGTTGCCAAGGGTGTGTCCGTAGCCGCGCTCGAAAGGTTCGAGCACCACTTTGGAACGGTTGTGACCGAGAGATTCGACCTGAATCGACTTGGGGCGAAGAAGTGCAGTTTGCATGAGGCTTCCTGTTCAATACCCTCCGCACGTTACGCGGATAAGGCTGAGGTGAGCGGCCGCTGCCAGCATTGGCAAGGCTCGGGCGAGACAAAAACACACCCCGGATGCCCGAGGTGGAAATAAAAATTAACGCGAGTACAACTCGATGATCAGTGACTCGTTGATGTCGTTGGCAAACTCATCACGGTCCGGGGCCTTCTTGAAGACGCCTTCCATCTTGGCGCCATCGACCTGCACCCAGGCGGGGAAGCCATTCGACTCGGCCAACTTCACAGACTCCTGGATGCGGGCTTGATTGCGCGATTTTTCGCGCACTGCGACCACGTCGCCCGTCTTCACCAGCGCCGAGGGGATGTTCAACATTTTGCCGTTGACGGTAATCGAACGATGACTGACCAACTGACGCGCTTCGGCGCGGGTAGAGCCATAACCCATGCGATACACCACATTGTCGAGACGCGACTCCAGCAGGATGAGCAGATTGTTGCCGGTATTGCCAGAGCGACGTTGCGCTTCTTCGTAATAACGGCGGAACTGGCGCTCAAGCACGCCATACATACGCTTGACCTTCTGCTTTTCACGCAGTTGCTTGCCGTAGTCGGACGTGCGAGCACCGGAAGTGCGGCCGTGCTGACCCGGTTTAGTTTCGAGCTTGACCTTGGAGTCAATACCGCGACGCGCGCTCTTGAGAAAGAGGTCTGCGCCTTCGCGACGGGTGAGTTTGCCTTTGGCACCAATAAAACGAGCCACTTGGAATTCCTTTCAATACTGCCATGCCGTGAATTGCATGGGAGCCCGAACATTCGGGCAGTGGGCTTGAAAACGCGCCCAAGACCGTCTAAACAGCCAAAGGGCGCGGAGATAGTTCAACAAAAATCAGACGCGGCGGCGCTTCGGCGGGCGGCAGCCGTTGTGCGGTACCGGAGTCACATCTTCAATCAGCGTGACCTTGATACCGAGGTTGTTCAGCGCGCGCACCGACGACTCGCGACCCGGGCCCGGCCCTTTGATGAAGACTTCCAGGTTCTTGATACCGTATTCCAGCGCCACACGTCCCGCCTGCTCGGCAGCAACCTGCGCCGCAAACGGTGTAGATTTACGCGAACCTTTAAAGCCTTGCGCACCCGAAGACGATGCCGACAGCGCGTTGCCCTGACGGTCGGTGATGGTGATGATGGTGTTGTTGAACGACGCGTGAACGTGCGCAATGCCGTCAGAGACGTTCTTGCGAACCTTCTTACGGGCGCGCTGGGCTGCGGAGTTCTGGGAAGACGGTTTAGCCATTTGCGATGTTCCTTACTTATTTCTTCAGCGTGATGCTGCCCTTGCGCGGTCCCTTGCGGGTGCGGGCATTGGTGCGGGTGCGCTGACCACGCACGGGCAGGCCGCGACGATGACGGAAGCCACGATAGCAGCCCAGATCCATCAGGCGCTTGATGTTGACGGAGATCTCGCGACGCAGGTCGCCCTCGATGGTGAGCTTGCCGATGGCATCGCGCACCTTCTCCAGGTCGGCGTCGGACAGATCCTTGATCCGCTTGTTGTAGGGAACGCCCGAAGCATCACAAATGGCGCGCGCGGTGGTGCGACCAATGCCGTAAATCGCCGTGAGGCCGATTTCGGAGTGTTGATGTGGCGGAATGTTAATACCAGCAATACGTGCCATTGAATACCTCGAACTTCAAAAAATGATTTGTGCTCAACCCTGGCGCTGCTTGTGACGCGGGTCAGTGCAAATCACGCGCACAACACCTTTGCGACGAATAATCTTGCAATTACGGCACATTTTTTTAACCGATGCGCTCACTCTCATGATGATCCTCTCTTACTCTTACTTGGCGCGGAACACAATCCGCGCACGTGACAAATCGTAGGGCGTCAGCTCAACCGTGACCTTGTCGCCCGGAAGAATGCGGATGTAATGCATGCGCATTTTTCCGGAGATATGCCCCAAAACCGTGTGGCCGTTTTCCAGCTTGACGCGGAAGGTTGCGTTCGGGAGATTTTCGAGAATCTCCCCCTGCATCTGAATGACATCGTCCTTGGCCATAAAACTCCGTTAACGCACCCCGCCAAGACCCGATTTGAAATTGGCTTTTTTCAGCAGAGCATCGTACTGATGCGACATGGCATAAGCTTGAACTTGCGCCATGAAATCCATGGTGACCACCACAATGATCAGCAGCGAAGTACCACCAAAGCTGAACGGCACATTGTATTTCAATACAAGAAACTCCGGCAGCAGGCAGACCAAAGTGATGTAAATCGCACCCACCAACGTCAGACGCATCAACACCTTGTCAATGAATTTGGCGGTCTGCTCACCCGGACGAATGCCGGGAATGAACGCCCCACCTTTTTTGAGCTGGTCGGCGGTTTCGCGACTATTGAAAACTAGTGCCGTGTAGAAAAAAGCGAAGAAAATGATCGCAGCGGCGTACAACAGAATGTAGAGCGGTTGCCCTGGCGAGAGGGCGCCTGAAATATCCTTCAACCAGCCCATTCCTTTGGCAGCACCGAACCAGCTCACCGCAGTTGCCGGAAGCAGAATGATGGAGGACGCAAAAATCGGCGGGATCACGCCTGCCATATTCAACTTCAGGGGCAGGTGCGAGCTTTGCCCGCCATAGACCTTGTTACCCACCTGCCGCCGCGCGTAGTTCACCAGAATCTTGCGCTGACCCCGCTCGACAAATACCACGAAGTAGGTCACCAGCACCACGATGGCCAAGACGAACAGCGCTACCAATACACTCATCGCGCCCGTACTGACCAACTCCATCAGACCGGCAATCGCGGAAGGCAAGCCAGCCACAATACCCGCGAAAATAATGATCGAAATACCATTACCTAGACCGCGCTCGGTGATTTGCTCACCCAGCCACATCAGAAACATGGTGCCAGACGTCAGTGTCAGCACAGCAGAGAGCTGAAAACCGATGCCAGGGCTGATGACCAAACCAGGAGAAGCCTGCAGGGCCACCGCGATACCGAAGGACTGAAAAAGCGCCAGTACCAAGGTGAAATAGCGCGTGTACTGCGTCGTCTTGCGTCGCCCTGCCTCACCTTCCTTTTTGAGCGCCTCAAGCGAGGGCACAACGTAGGTGAGCAATTGCATGATGATCGACGCCGAGATATACGGCATGATCCCCAACGCAAACACCGTGAAGCGTGCCAGCGCTCCACCCGAGAACATATTGAACAGGCCCAGAATGCCGCTCGAATTGTTCTGGAAAAGTTGCTGCAGATGCGTCGGATCGATTCCGGGCACAGGGATGT
>NZ_JBYCKI010000062.1:0-2100 GCF_057473305.1 Thiomonas sp. TH-17 | reverse complement strand
TCGCTTCGACCACCAGCGGCACGCTGCTCCACGCCGTCATCACCACGATCGGCAGCTCCGGCGCCTGCTCGCGCAGCCGCGCCAGCAGCCCCAGGCCTTCGGCGCCCGAAGTCGTGTCGCGGGTGTAATTCAGGTCGATCAGTGCGCAAGCCAACTCGCGGCTGCGCGCGGATTCCAGCGCCGCCGCCGCGCTGTCCGCGCCGATGCTGGCGATGCCCTCGGACTTGAGCAGCAGGCGCAGCGCCGCGCGCACATCGGCCTGATCATCGGCGATCAGCACCGTGGTTTCGCGGGCGCGCGGCGGGCGTGGCGTCATGGCCGCAGTGTAACGGCGACGTCAGTCATTGCTCAGCGCTGCTACCGGCGGCGTGCGCGCCGCACGCAGGGCGGGGGCCAAGCAGGCCAGTACGGCGGCACCGAGCAGCAAGGCCACGAGACTGGAAAGCACCGTGGGGCTGGCAAGGATCGTATCGACTCCAACGGAGACGGCATTGACCTGGACGCCTCCCAGGAGGGTCGTGACACCCCAGCCCAGCAGGAGGCCCGCCACGATGCCGGTACCTGCCTGGATCAAACCGATGCGCAGCACCGCCCAGAACAATCGCGCAGGTGAAGCCCCCAGCGCTGCGCGGACGCCCCATTCGCGCGTACGCGCGGTCGCGCTGGTGCTGACCACGGCAAACAAGCCCAGGCTGGATAAAGCCAGTGCCACGAACGCGATGAAACCGAAAATCAGCGTCAGCATCCGGTTGGGTCCGAAGACTTCATTCACGCGCTCTGCGAATGGGCGCAGATGCAGAAGCGCGAGACCTGGCGCGACTTGTCCAAGCATGCCTTTCAGCTCGCCAAGGTAATTCGACGGCGCTCCGCTGGTACGCGCCAGGATGTGCAGATTCCCATATTGACGCAGCACATCCATCAGTCCATCGGGTACTTGCGCCATGGGTACGTACACGATCGGCGGCGGCGGACTTCCAGGCCCCCAGACATGCACGTCACCAACCTCACCGACGATGCGCAGGCGCTGGGTAGGCAAGCCGACATGATGCAGGATCAGATCGAGGCGATGATCCAAGGCGCCTGTGGTGAAATATTTTTTCTGAAAGCTGGCGTTGACGATGGCCACGGGCTCTGCGCCCGCGCGATCGCCGGCGTTGAAGCCGCGTCCGGCCAGCAGGGGAATCTGCAGTGTCTGGAATGCATCCGGCGTGACGAACTGATACTGAGCCGCAAAGGGAGGCGCCGCTCCGCGCTGGAATTTGAGCGTGACTGCGGATGCCAGCGGTGAGCCATTCATGATCCCGGCCGCCACGATGCCCGGCTGCGCGCGCAGTCGGTCTAGTACGCGCTGCCCTAACGCCTGCAGCGCGGACGTATCGGGGTATTGCGACCGTGGCGGGTGAATGGTCGCCGTCAACACGTGATCGTAGGAGAAACCGAGCGGAGCACGGTTGATAAGGATTTCGGACCACGCGAACAAAAACGAGTAGATCAGCAGAAACGTCGCCAGGGTGGCCTGCAGGATCACCAGCGCCCTGCTGAGCCGCCCCGATGCGACGGTCTGCCCGCCGCGTCCGCCTGTGACAAGTTCGCGCACCGCATGTGGGTTGCGTGCCCGCCACAGTCCCACGCCGGCGGCAAGGAACATCACCAATACGCTGGCTATCGCGCAGTAGACCACGGCCAGGGGCTGGATCGACACGTGGGTGATGAAGCCGAACCACTCGGGTCGCATCACGTTTGCATTGGCCCATCTCAGGCATAACGCCGCGATGGCCAGCCCGAGCGCCGTGCCTAGAGCACCCACCAAGATGGCATCGGCCACGATCGGCAGCACGGTGCGCAAGGACGAGGCTCCAAGGGCGGCGCGGATCGCCTGCGAGTGACCGTGGGCGACCGCACGCTGCAACATCAGGTTGGCGATGTTCACTCCTGCCAGCGCCAGCAATGCCAGGTTGCACTGCAGGATGAATACCAAGATTTCGGCATAGCCAGCCACCATATTGGAGGACAGCGGCGTGGCCGAGGCATGCGGATGTCGCGCCAGGCTCTCGCCATGGGCCGGCAACCAACTCTGCAATCGCGCATCGATCTGCGCGC
>NZ_JBYCKI010000061.1:0-3699 GCF_057473305.1 Thiomonas sp. TH-17 | reverse complement strand
CGGAGGCGTACCTAGGTGTAGCCGCCTTCACCATGGCCATTCGGCGCATGCAGGGCAACCTGGGCGGCTACGACGGCTCGCGCGGTCTGGCCGTGATCATGCGTTACACCCTGCGCCTGCTGACGCTGCAGCAGTTTCAGCGTGCCACGGCACTGATCTGTGCGATGGAGGTGCTGCGTCGCGAGGCGCTGGCCAAGGGTGACGAATCGCTCGGCATCGAACCCTTCACCATCGGACTGTGGGTGGGCAACAAGGTGACCCCTGGCACGACCGAGGACAGTCATCGGGCCATCGAGGACATCCGCAATCCCGGTAAGTACAACGCCGGCGCGGCGTCTCCTGCGCAACTGACCAGTTGCCCTTGGTGTGGCTCGGAAGTCGCCCCAGGGCGCGACGTGGAGGTCGACAAGGGGCGTGGGCGCACCTTCGTCTACTGCGGCGACAAGAAGGGCCGTTGCGACTTCTCGAAAGGCAAGTCCAGCAAGCTCCCGCACGCGGGCATTCCGGTACTGGTCGTGGACGAGGAGATCTACCACCGTCCCCCGACGATGATGATCGCCACCGTGGACAAGTTCGCCATGATGGCGTGGCGGGGCCAAGTGCGCACGCTGTTCGGTCGGGTCGGCCAGGAATGCGAGCGGCACGGCCTGCTATGGCAAGGCGCGGACTGCCATGGTAACCACCAGGCCGGAAAGGGGCTCGCTGCCACCAAGGTCAAGAACATCAGCCCGATCCGACCGCCGGACCTGATCATTCAGGACGAGTTTCATCTGATCAGCGGGCCGCTCGGCACCATGGTTGGCCTGTACGAGACGGCCGTGGACGAGCTGTGCGGCTGGAAGCTCGGCGAACATATGGTCAAGCCGAAGATCATCGCGTCGACCGCCACGGTGCGTAAGGCCCGCGAGCAGGTGAACAACGTCTTCATGCGGCGTGTGTCGGTGTTCCCGCCGCACGGGCTGGACGTGGAAGACAACTATTTCTCGGTCCAGCGACCGATCGAGGACAAGCCGGGACGGCGCTACCTCGGGGTCTGCTCTCCCGGAAGTTCACGACCTGCGATGCTGATCCGCGTCTACACGGCGTTCCTGACTGCTGCTCAGGCACTGTTCGATCACTTCGGCGAGCCAGCAGATCCGTACATGACCATGGTCGGCTACTTCAACTCGCTGCGCGAGCTGGGGGGCATGAAGCGCTTGGCCGAGGACGACGTGCAGACGCGTTCCTACCGGGTGCAGATGAGCATGGTCGAGCGGCCCGCGTTGGCGCAACGCAGCGTCAGCAACATCCGCGAGCTGACCTCACGGGTCTCCAGCCAAGACATCCCGAAGTACCTCGACAACCTCGAGGTGAAGTTCAAGTCCGAGTTCGATGCCGCAGCCGGCAAGTACGTGACCAAGTGGCAAGAGGGCGACACCCGGGCGATCGATGTGGTGCTGGCCACCAACATGCTGTCGGTGGGGGTCGACGTCAATCGGCTGGGACTGATGGCGGTCAACGGCCAGCCCAAAGGCACGGCGGAGTACATCCAGGCCACCAGCCGAGTGGGTCGTTCCTTCCCCGGCTTGGTCTGCACAGTGCTCACCTGGGCACGACCACGAGATCTCTCGCACTACGAAACCTTCGAGCATTACCACGCCACTTTCTACAAGCACGTCGAAGCGCAGTCGGTGACGCCGTTCTCGCCGCGCGCGATGGACCGTGGCCTGACCGGCTCGCTGCTGAGCCTGATGCGTCTGGAGAACGATGTTTTCAGCCCCAACGAGGGGGCAGGCAAGTTGGACAAGTCAGACCAGACCGAGATCACCGATGCCATCGATGTGCTCGTCAGACGAGCCTGGAATGTCAGCGAGCTGTCCAGCACCAAGGGCCTGGCCGAACAGGAACTCAAGGAGCGCGCAGATGAGTGGGCCAAGGAAGTAGGCAAAGGTGGCCGCATCCTGGCCTATGAGAAGCGCGGCCCCGAGAAGGACAAGACAGTTGCATTGATCAGGTCACCGGGCATCCAGGCCTGGGACAACTGGACCGTACCAATGTCGATGCGCGAAGTGGAGCCCGGCGTGCGTTTGATCATGAATACAAGCCACATCACGGACGACCACGATTGGAAGCCTCGTCCCGCGACGAAGGATGAGGACTGAACATGACGACGAGTAATAAGACTCCAGTCGGAGAAGTAAGACCCAGCCAGTTGCTCTGGACCTACGGGCCAGGGGCGTTGATCGATCTGCCGAGCCTGTCCGTCGTGACGCTTGGCATCGACCGATGGGAAAAGGACCGCTGCCAACCGATCCAGGAAGCCAGACTGCTGGCCGCCGTTCGGAAGGTGCTTGGAGCACAGGTCGAGAACTTGCGGATGCCGCCGTTCCAGAAAAGCGAGCTCGTCGATGTCTGGTCGGCCGAGGCCAACATCGGCGTTCCCGTCCGGCCATTCCCGCGCTGGATGCGCTGCGTGAAATGCGGCCTGCTGTCCCCCTTCGATGCCGGACTGTTCGAGATCAAGGAGAACCGCTTCAGGCCCGAGCGAACCCGGTTCGTCCACAAAGGATGTCGGGGTTCGAAGGGCGATCAACCCGCCAAGGACGCCGATGCCGTACCGGCACGTTTCCTGTTGGCCTGTCGCGATGGTCACCTCGACGACTTCCCTTGGCACTACTTCGTCCACGGTGGAAACAGTTCATGCAAGGGCACGCTACGCTTCTTCGAGAGCGGCGCCTCGCTGCAGACGGAGAATCTATGGGCGAAATGCGATACGTGTGGTGCGTCGAGGAGCATGGCCCACGCCTTCGGCAAGGCCGGAAAAGAGAATCTGCCGGGTTGCCGAGGACGACATCCCCACCTCGACCACTTCGACAACGAATGTGACGAGGAAGCGCGGGCGGTTCTGTTGGGCGCCACGAACAGTTGGTTCCCAATCACACTTTCGGCGCTCGCGATTCCCCAGACCAAGGACCCACTCAGTCAACTGATCCAGGATGGCTGGGAGTTCTTTGAAGAGCTGGAGTCCGAAGCGGAAGTGTTGGTGACGGCGAAGACGCTTAAAAAGACCGGAGCGCTGCCAGGGATCGACAAATATCCTGCGGCGTCGATCTGGTCGGCTATCGAGGCGCACCGTAGCGGTGGCGGACAGGAGGTCGTGGGCGAGGCCGATATCAAGGGCCCCGAATGGGACGTGCTGACAGAAGCGAATCCGCCCACGGACTACCCGCACTTCATGAGCAAGAAGGTCGGCACGCCACCGGCTTTTGCGAAGCACATCGGCAGAGTGCTGCTTCTGGAGCGACTGCGAGAGGTCAATGCCTTGCTCGGTTTTACTCGGGTGGAGGCGCCCGAAGAAACTGGCGACCCGAACGAACGGCCCCAGATGGCCAACCTCTCACGAAGCAAACCGGATTGGGTTCCCGCGAACCAGGTACATGGTGAGGGTATCTTCATCCAGTTCGATGAACCGGCGCTCGTCGCTTGGGAAGCACTACCTGCCGTCGCGCAGGTCGACAAGATGCTCCGGGGCGGCCACAGGGGATGGCGCAATTCACGTCATCTCGATCCTGACGAGGGCTACCCCGGCATTCGCTACGCCCTGCTCCACACGCTATCGCACTTGCTGATTCGTGAGCTGGCGTTGGAGTGCGGCTACAACGCAGCGAGTATCCGCGAGCGAATCTATGCCGACACCTCGGGCGAGAGTCCGCAGGCCGG
>NZ_JBYCKI010000060.1:0-4180 GCF_057473305.1 Thiomonas sp. TH-17 | reverse complement strand
CTGCTGTGGCTGTTGTCCGAGCTGTTCGAACGTTTGCCAGAGATCGGTGATCCCGATCAGCCCAAGCTGGTGTTCTTTTTCGACGAGGCGCACCTGCTGTTCAACGATGCGCCCAAACCGCTGCTGGAAAAAATCGAGCAGGTGGTGCGGCTCATCCGATCCAAGGGCGTCGGCGTGTTCTTCGTCTCGCAGAATCCGCTGGACATTCCCGACACTGTGCTCGGTCAGCTCGGCAACCGCATTCAGCACGCGCTGCGCGCGTTCACGCCGCGCGACCAGAAAGCGGTGAAAACCGCCGCCGACACCATGCGTCCCAATCCCGGTCTGGATGTGGCACAGGCCATCACCGAACTCGCGGTGGGCGAGGCGTTGGTGTCGCTGCTCGACGAAAAAGGGCGCCCCACACCAACCGAACGCGTGTGGATGCTGGCGCCCGGCAGCCGCATCGGGCCGATCAGCCCCGAGGAACGCAAGACGCTGATGCAGGGCTCGCTGGTGGCGGGGGTGTATGAAAAAACGGTAGACCGCGAGTCGGCCTACGAACTGCTCAAAGGCCGGGTGGAAGCCGCGCCAGAAGCCGCCGCGCCCGCACCAACAACCGGAGCGCCACTCGGCTCTGGCGGCGGCCTGCTTGATTCGCTGGGGCAGGGTCTGGGGGGCCTGGCGCGCGGCTCGGGCCGCAAGGATTCCATGCTCGAAACCCTGGCCAAATCGGCCGCGCGCAGCATCGGCAGCACGGTGGGCCGTGAAATCATTCGCGGCGTGCTGGGCAGCCTGCTGGGGGGCAGCAAGCGCCGCTGATCACTCTATGCTCAGCGGCGACCCCAATCACCTCGGTCGTGGTCGCGATGCCCCCAGCCGCGTCCGTGGTCATGCCGCCAGTGGTCACGGTCCCAGCGGCGCACCGGGGCGCCGTAGTAGTAGGGCGGTGCGACAGCCACCGGGGTGTAAACCTGACCATAGCCGTAGTACACCGGACGCGGCGGAGGCGGAGGCGGGGCGAAATAGACCGGCGGCATGGGCGGCGGCGGCGCATAGACCACCGGCGGCGCCTGATACACCGGGTAGGCATTCGAGAAATTGGTCACCACGCCGGGAACCCCGACATTGACCGACCAGAACACCCGGTCGGCATGCGCCGCTGGAGCGGCGATGAGGGCGGCGCTGCCCGCAAGGGCGAGAACGATGTGGCGGAACATGGTGTAAACCTCCTGAGCAATCTTGTGGTTCGTGCTGGAGTAACGGCAGCCGAGTGGGCTTGCCGACACGGTGCGTGAAGTTTTTTTCCGCGCCGCAAGCGCCGGCGCAAGGCCTACCAGTCGAGCACGACCGAAACGGGCTTGTGATCGCTGGGGCGGTTGTCGCGCGCGGCGTCCGGGTCGCCCAGCACGCCGAGTTGCCAGGCGGCTTCTTCCACCCGGCAGCTGCCCGGCTTGATGCGATAGGCGCCCAAGCCACTCCAGATGGCGGGCGATACGACGATGTGGTCAATGAGTTCGCCCACGATCTCCCCATTTTGCAGAGGGTCGGGAAAGCGGGTCGTGCTGGCCGAGGCGAGTACGGCGGGCTCCATCGCGTGCTTGAAAAACGTGTTGGGGTCGAGAAAGGAGCCGACCAACTCGTCCAGAATGCCCTTGACGAGAAACTCGCGTTCCATCAGATCTTTGAACGGGCCGTCGTTGAAGTCGCCGACCATCACCACACTGGCCTGCTCGGTGCCGACGGCGATGATCGACGACAGCACCTCTCGCAGGCGGGCCACTTCGGCAGACAGTTTCTGGCGACTGTCGAGCGCATCGAGAACTGGCGCGGGATCGGCGCCGCGGTTTTCCCACTGAGCCGTGGTTTTCAGCAGGGAAAATTTGGATTTGGTATGCAGTCCGCCCAGTATGAGATCTTCGCCCTGCACCAGCTTGGCGCGCAGCAGCAGGGGCTGCCGGGCGAAGCTGTGCAATTTGCGGTCGGCGGGCGCGATCTTGCCCCACGGGTAGTAGGGCACATTTCGCCAGAGGCTTTTGGGTGTGCTGCCTGCGGGCAGCCAGGGCTTGATGCGGGGCGCCAGCGCCTTGCGCACGAGGGCGTGAACCGCCTGATCGGCCCGGTTCGAGCGATAGACGGTGTAGGCATTGCCGAGAAACTGCCGCACGAACAACTGCATCTGCTCCAGCAGCGGCGGGCCTTCCTCGATGAACAGCACATCGGGGTCGATGGCCTGAATGCCGATGGCGATGCGCTGGCACAGACCGTGCACGTCGGCGATGGGGCTGAGCCTGATGCTGCCGGCTTTCTTGCCGGGAAATGCGGCGGGAATGGAGGGCGCGGCAAGCCAGTCGACGTCGCGGCGTGCCCCGAAAAATGAGGTCATCCACTCCAGGTTATAGGTGCAGATTTTGATTTGACTCACGAGGGCTCCTTTTCCGCCGCCAGCGCCACGAGCCCAGAATAGTCGACGACCTACGTCATTTGAATGACCGAAAGCGGGAGGGTGCGCATGGCATCGATTTGGCGCGGTCGTGCGTTCAATGTCCGCGACTTCACTTTGCGCCGCGCTTTGGGTATTGCGCTGCAACACGGCCGTATCACGCCTTTGCCAGACCTGTTCAAATAGCGGGGCTATGGAACCTGTTGACAAACCTTCGAACTTCCTGCGTCAGATCATCGAGCGCGATCTGGCGCAAGGCACTTATGCGAACCGGCGTTTTGCCGGTCATCCGGCCGACGCTGCCGGACATGCTGCGGGGCAGACCGATCCGGCGCGCATCCGCACCCGGTTTCCGCCCGAGCCCAACGGCTATCTGCACATCGGCCACGCTAAAAGCATCTGCCTGAACTTCGGCCTGGCGCAAGACTTCGGCGGCGTCTGCCATCTGCGCTTCGACGACACCAATCCCGAAAAAGAAGACCAGGAATACGTCGACGCCATTCTCGATGCTGTGCGCTGGCTCGGCTTCGACTGGAGCGTGAGCGGCGTTTCGCACCTTTTCTATGCGAGCGACGACTTCGACTTCATGCATCGCTGCGCCTGCGCGCTGATCGAAGACGGCCTGGCCTATGTGGACGAGCAGAACGCCGACGACATGCGCCGCAACCGCGGCACGCTCACCGAGCCGGGTGTGGACAGCCCCTGGCGGAATCGTTCTCCGGAGGAAAACCTGCGGCGTTTCGAGGAAATGCGCGCGGGCCAGCACCCCGAGGGCAGCATGGTGTTGCGCGCGAAGATCGACATGACCGCGGCCAATATCAATCTGCGCGATCCGGCGATTTACCGCATCCGCTTCGCCCACCATCACCGCACGGGCGACACCTGGTGCATCTACCCGATGTACACCTTCGCGCATCCCATCGAGGATGCGATGGAGTGCATCAGCCACAGCATCTGTACCCTGGAATTCGAGGATCAACGGCCGTTCTACGACTGGCTGCTCGATCATCTCGTGCGGCTGGGCCTGGTCGCCAGCCCGCGGCCGCACCAGTACGAATTCGCCCGCTTGAATCTCACCTATGTGGTGACGAGCAAGCGCAAGCTCGCGCAACTCGTGACCGAGCGCCACGTGGACGGTTGGGACGATCCGCGCATGCCCACGCTGGTGGGCTTGCGCCGGCGCGGCTACACGCCCGAGAGCCTGCGCCTGTTCACCGACCGCATCGGCGTAAGCAAGGCCGATTCCTGGATCGACTACAGCGTGCTTGAACAATCCCTGCGCGATGACCTCGACGCCCGCGCTCCGCGTGCGATGGCCGTGCTCGATCCCCTCAATCTGGAGCTCACCAACTGGGCCGAAGTGTTCGGCAACGCGGCACACGCCGAGCCCTGCAGCGCGCCCGTCCATCCCGGACATCCCGAGATGGGGCGGCGGCAGTTCGATCTCACCGCGCAGGTGTGGATCGAGCGTGAAGATTTCATGGAGGTTCCGCCCAAGGGCTATCACCGCCTCACGCCCGGTGGCATGGCGCGGCTGAAATACGGCTACGTGATTCGTTGCACCGGCTGTGAAAAAGATGCCGAAGGCCGAGTCACCAAGGTGCTGGCCGAACTATTGCCCGACACCAAAAGTGGCACGCCGGGGGCGGACGCGGTGAAGGTCAAAGGCGTGATTACCTGGGTGAGCGCCAGTCTTGGCGTGGCCGCGCAGGTGCGCTTGTTCGACCGCCTGTTCACCGAGGCGCATCCCGACGCGGG
>NZ_JBYCKI010000059.1:0-29460 GCF_057473305.1 Thiomonas sp. TH-17 | reverse complement strand
GCCGGAGCCGTTGAGGGTGTGCGCGAGTTCCGTCTTGCCGTTCTCGGCGCGATAGCGCGCCTGCATCCGGCGGGCCTGGAACGCTTCCATATTGGAGCAGGACGAAATTTCGCGGTAGGTGTTTTGCGCCGGCAGCCAGACCTCGATATCGTGAGTGCGCGCGCTGCCGAAACCCATGTCGCCAGTGCAGAGGACGATGGTGCGGTAGGGCAATTGCAGGCGTTGCAGGATGCTCTCGGCGTGGGCGGTGAGTTGTTCCAGCGCGGTGGCCGATTCTTCCGCCCGCGTTACCCAGACGAGCTCGACTTTGTCGAACTGGTGCTGGCGGATGAGGCCGCGCACGTCCCGCCCGCCCGAACCGGCCTCGGAGCGAAAGCACGGCGTGTGCGCCACAAAGCGCAGCGGCAGTTGCGCGCCGTCGACGATCTGATCGCGCACCAGATTGGTCAGCGGCACTTCGGCCGTGGGAATGAGGTAGTGGCTTTCGCCCTCTCCGTGCTTCACGGGGAAGAGGTCTTCCTCGAATTTGGGGAGCTGCCCCGTGCCGCGCAGCGCCTGCGCCGACACGATGTAAGGCACATAGGCTTCGGTGTAGTCATGTTCGGTGGTGTGAACGTCGAGCATGAACTGGGCCAGGGCCCGATGCAGGCGGGCGATCGGTCCGCGCAGCACGGCAAAACGCGAACCGGAGATGCGCGCTGCGGCCTCGAAGTCCAGCCCGAGGTCTGCCCCGACATCGACGTGGTCGCGCACCGGAAATGCAAAAGTGCGCGGAGCGCCCCATCGGCGCAGTTCGACGTTCTGCGTCTCATCCGCGCCGACGGGTACGTCGGCCGCGGGCAGATTGGGAACGGCCATGAGCAGGCCCTGCAGTTCAGCTTGCAAGGCATCGAGCCGCGCGGCGTCAGCTTCCAGCGTGGTTTTGATGTGACCGACCTCATCCATGATCGGCGCGACATCCTCACCTTTGGCTTTGGCCTGCCCAATCTGCTTGGAGAGCAAGTTGCGCCGCGCCTGCAGATCTTCGGTTTGTTTCTGCAGGGTTTTGCGCTCGGCCTCGAGCGCTTCGAAGCGGGCCACGTCGAGGAAGGGCTGAGGGGATTGACGGGTTTCGAGCCGGGCGACGACGTGGGGCAGGTCTTTGCGCAGCAGGGTGATGTCGAGCATGATGCGTTTGAGTTGAACGAGAAATGAAGTCGCCCCCGCGCGATCTGGGCCAATGTTTGCGCGGGATGGCTGGGCGGCGAGTCGGTCAGGAGTCGGCTTTGACCACCAAGCCGCGCGGCAGCGGAAACTGTACCGATTCGGTCACGCCGTCGAGCTGCCGCACCGCCACGGCGCCCAGCGTCTTCAACCGGGCCACGACCTGATCGACCAAGGCCTCCGGGGCCGAAGCGCCCGCCGTAAGACCGATCTGACGCGCGCCCTCCAGCCACTCCGCACACAGGTCTTCGACCTGATCGACCATGTAGGCCGGCTTGCCCATCCTCTGGGCGACTTCGCGAAGGCGGTTGGAATTTGAACTGGTCGGGCTGCCGACCACGATGACCACATCGACCTGCGGGGCGAGCATTTTCACCGCGTCCTGGCGGTTTTGGGTGGCGTAGCAGATGTCTTGTTTTTTCGGCTCATGCACCTGAGGAAACCGCGCGCGCAGGGCAGCGACGATTTCGGCGGCATCATCGACCGACAGCGTGGTTTGAGTGACGTAGGCCAACGGCGCTTCGGGCGCAATGTTCAGGCGCGCGATATCGTCGAGGGTCTGCACCAGATGAATGCCCTCGGCCTGGCCCATGGTGCCTTCGACCTCAGGATGTCCGGCATGACCGATCATCACGATCTCCAGCCCGTCGCGCCGCATCTTGGCCACTTCAACGTGCACTTTGGTAACCAACGGGCAAGTGGCGTCGAACACCTGCAAGCCCAGCGCCTGCGCCTGCGCACGCACGGCCTGCGACACCCCGTGCGCAGAAAACACCACGGTGCCGCCCTTGGGCACTTCTTCCAGTTCGTCGACGAATATCGCGCCCTTGGCCTTCAGGTCGTTGACCACGTAGGTGTTGTGCACGATTTCGTGGCGCACGTAGATGGGCGCGCCAAAGCGCTCCAGCGCACGCTCGACAATGTCGATGGCCCGGTCTACCCCGGCGCAAAAACCGCGCGGGCTGGCTAGCAGTACCTGCGACTCGGGCGCTGAAACTTCAGGGTCTTGCGATAGGGCGGGGGCGTCTGGCTTCATAGCACGGAGAGAATCTTGACCTCGAAAGTCGTGGGACAGTCGGCCAGGGGATGGTTGAAATCGAGCAGCAGCGCGTCGCCTGCTTCGTCGATTTCACGCACCAGCGCGGTGAGCAAACCGGCTTCGCCATCCGCACTGATCGGCAGACGCAGACGCATCACGTCGCCGACCTGCGCCGCGGGCCCGGGATATTCGCGCGCGCGCTCAACCTCCCCGCGCGAAACCCAACGCAGCAAGCCCGGAATGCGCGCGCCAAAAGCCGCACCCGCAGGCAGATCGAAACGGGAGTGCGCGTCTTCATCGAGGCCGATGAGCAAGGCCTCAAGCGCCGGGCTGAGTTGCCCCTGCCCCAGCGTGAGCGTGGCGGGCGTGCCGCCGAAAGTGTTGACCGCATCGACGCCGCCCGGATCGCTGAGACGGTAATGCAGGGTGAGATAGGAATCAGGCAGGACGCAAGGCACGATGATGGGCGGGCAGGCAAAATAGCTGTGAAAACTGAAAACGAGCCCGTATAGGCGACGTTAACCGCATTTTAGGGGGAACCCTGCATGGCCACACGTATCGCCGATCTACCTGCTGATGCGCGACCGCGCGAAAAATTGCTGGCGCGCGGCCCGCACGCCCTGGCCGACGCCGAACTGGTCGCCATCGTGCTGCGCACCGGGGTGCGCGGGCAGAGCGCCCTCGATCTGGCCGCCGCCCTGCTCGACCAGTTCGGCGGGCTGCACGGCCTACTCAACGCCTCATCGGAGCAACTGCGCAAAATCAAAGGACTGGGCGCGGCCAAATATGCCGAGATAGCCGCCGTGCTGGAACTCGCCCGCCGCACCCTCAACGAGCAGATGATGCAGCAACCCCTGCTCGATTCCCCCGCCGCGGTGCGCGACTATCTGCGACTCTGGCTCGGGCCGCAGCCGGTGGAAATTTTCGCGGTGCTGTTTCTCGACAGCCAGCACCAGCTCATCGCCTCGGAAGAGCTTTCTCGCGGCACGCTGGCGAGCACCAGCGTTTACCCGCGCGAGGTCGTGAAAGCCGCGCTGCGCCTGAATGCCGCTGCGCTAATTCTGGCGCACAACCACCCCAGCGGCCTGGCCGAACCGTCCGCAGCCGACCGCGCGCTGACGCAAACCCTGAAATCGGCGCTGGCGCTGGTGGATGTGCGCGTGCTCGATCATCTGGTGGTCACCCGACATAGCGTGGTTTCGTTTGCCGAACGAGGTCTGCTGTGAAACCCGCCGCCCCTGCGCCCAAGGCAAGCAGCCAGGACGCTTTACGCGATCTGCGCGACTTGCGCCGGCGCCTGCGCCAGCCGCCGCAGCCTGCGCGCGCGAAACCTGGGCCAACCCCGCCGCCCATCACGGTCGCTCCCGCCGAGCCTATGCCCACCTCCGCAGATCGCGCCCTGTTTCGCGCGGCCACTGCGGGCGCCAAGCTCTTGGGGACATCGATGCACCCTCCCCCGCCAGGATTGCAGCCCGCGCCGCCCAAACCCATTCCGCGCCAATCGCTGCGCGACGAGCGGGCGGTGCTGTCAGAGGCGATGTCCGACGAACTCGATCTGGATCATTTGCTGGAAACCGACGCCGCCTTGTCCTGGCGGCGAGAAGGCGTGGGATCGGACACCCTGCGCAAGCTGCGCCGCGGGCACTGGACGATCCAGAACGAAATCGACCTGCACGGCCTGCGCCGCGACGAGGCGCGCGAGGCGCTGGGTCAGTTTTTGCGCACCGCGCTACAGCGCGAATGGCGCTGTGTGCGAGTGATTCACGGCAAGGGGCTGAGCTCGCCGCTGCGCGAGCCGGTGCTCAAACACAAGGTGCGAAGCTGGCTGATGCAGCGCGACGAAGTGATGGCCTATGTGCAGGCCCGGCCCAGCGATGGCGGCGCCGGTGCGCTGGTGCTGCTGCTGCGCTCGGCACGGCGCACTGAGCGCGGCGGTTAAAACAATGCTCAAAACAAGTCCGCCGTTTGATCGCGGAGAGAACGCAGAGAGCGGAGAGCGGCGGGCTCAGTGACTCGAAAGCAGTCACCCATGCACCACATTGCCCGCCGGCATATTGCCGGGCTCGGCTTTGTTGCGCATCCAGTCGGCCGTACCGGCGAAGGCTTCGTGCAACTGGCGGCGCAGTGTGTCTTCCATCTCGACTTCGTTGAGGGTCTGCACCATGCAGGCCATCCACTCGTCGCGCTCCTTGGCGCCGATGGCGTAGGGAAAGTGGCGCATACGCAGGCGCGGGTGCCCATATTGCGGGGAATACAGATCGGGCCCGCCCAGCCAGCCGCTGAGAAACAGGTAGAGCTTCTCCCGCGTTTCTTCGGAATTTGTGGGATGCATGGCCCGCAGATCGGCATATTGCGGCTCCAGATCCATCAAATCGTAGAAATGATCCACCAGCCGACGCACGCCCTCCTCGCCGCCGAGGCGCTGATAAGGCGTGCTGGAAACCGGTTGGGGCACAGGTGCGGCGGGGGTGATGGCGATGGCTTCTGACATGGAGCGGGGCAGTTTGCGAACAAGGCTGAAACAAAGGAACCGCGATTATGGAAGATGCGCTCCGGCAAAACTTGCCTCAGGTCAATCTGCAGCCAATCGCCCCGCAAAGCGTCTTCAGCTCAACGCGCGCAAACTCTGACCCGGCGCCTTCCGCAGTACGTCGCGCAGACTCCACCACCCTGCTGTCATCGCCAGCCCGGACGCCGCCAGCATGGCCGCGGGCCATAGCCACCAGGGCGGCTGCCAGGGAAACAGAAACACCCAGTGCGCCAGCGCGGCGCTCACCCCCGCCGCCCCGGCCGCGCCGAGCAGCCCGGCCAGCGCGCCGACCCACATCATTTCCACCAGGGCCATACGCCGCAGCAACTGGGAAGAGGCGCCCAGGGCGCGCCACACCGCCATTTCGCGCGAGCGGTCCTGCCGCGACAACGCCAGCGAAGCGGCAAGTACGGCCAGCCCGGCCGCCAGCGCGAACAAAAACAGAAACTGCACGGCCGTGATGACCTGCTCAACCAGCTTGCGCAAATGCGCGAGCAGGCTGCCGACATCGACCACGGTGAGATTGGGAAACTGCCGCACCAGGGTGTCATCCATGCGCTGCGCATCTCCGGGGGCGTGATAGGCGGCCAGATAGGTCACGGGCTGATTCTTCAGCATGGCCTGTGGCAGCAGCACGAAGAAGTTGGCATGCATGGAACTCCAGTCGACATGCCGCACGCTGGTGATGGGCGCGGTCACGCGCTGGCCAGCAATATCGAAAGTCAGGGTGTCGCCGAGTTTGAAGCCCAGGGTTTTGGCGATGCCCTGCTCCACCGACAGCCCTTTGGCATCGGGCCCGCCGGTATCGTTCCAGTCGCCTGCGACCAGGGTATTGGCCTTGGGCAGCGTAGCGCTGGCCGAAAGATTGAATTCACGATCGATCAGGTCGCGGGCGCGTGTGCTGTCGTAGTCGCGTCCAAAGACCGGTTTTTCGTTGATGGCCACCAGACGGCCGCGCAGCATGGGATACCAGTCTTCGTGGTTGACGCCATCGCGGCGCAGCGCGGCCAGAAAATCCTGGCTCTGCGCGGGCTGGATGTTGATGACAAAGCGGTCGGGCGCGTTGGCGGGAATGGAAGCGCGCCAGGCGTCGATCAGACTGGTGCGCATGAGCACCAGCAACACCAGCGCGAGCAAACCCAGACTCAGCGCCGTGATCTGAATCACCGCGCTCCACGGCCGGGTCGCCAACTGGCGCGCCGCCATCTGCAGGAGTCCGCCGGTGGCGACGGATGACCCCGCATGGCCGCGTATCCAGCGCCGCAAACCCCGCATCATCAGCCAGGCCAGCAAGGCGAACACCAGCGTCAGACCGATGAAACCGCCCGCGGCGATCAACCCCAGGCGAAGGTCGCCGGCCTGCAGCCACAGCAACAGGCCGAATGCCCCAACGCCTGCCAGCACCGTGATGAACGGCGCGGACTGCAGACGGCCCAAACTGCGGCGCAGCACCGCCAGGGGCGGCACGCGCGCCAACTGCAGAATCGAGGGCAGACCGAAAGCCAGCAGCAGCACCATGCCCGTCGCCCCGGCGAACAGCGCGGGCGCCCAGCCGGGCGCGGGCAGCTCGCGCACCTGAACCTGGATCAGCCCGTGCAGCAGCCCGATCATCGTCGCCTGCACCGCCAGGCCGAGCAACACACCCAGCAGCGCCGCAAAGCCGCCCAGCCAGACAAACTCGGCGGCGTAGCGGCGAAGCAAAACGCCCTGACGCAGCCCCAAGGCCTTGAACACCGCACAGGGCTGCAAACGTCGGCGTGCAAAGTCGCGCGCCGACTGCGCCACCGCCACAGCGGCCATGAGCGCGGTGATCAGCGCCACCAGATGCAGAAAATCAGAGGCGCGCTTGAGCGTCTGTTCTTGCGCCGGGCCGCTGTCGGCCACGGTTTCCACCCGCATGCCGCGCGCGGTGGTTTGGTTAATCTGATCTTGCGCCCACTTGGCGTAGGCGACCGCCGCCTGCGATGGCCCGGCCAGGGCGAGGCGATAGGTCACCCGGCTGGCGGGCTGGATCAGCCCGGTAGAGGGCAGATCGGCGCGATTCATCATCACCCGTGGGGCGAAATTGATGAAGCCCGCGCCGGTGTCGGGCTCGCGCACCAGAATGGCCGCGATGCGAAACCGCGCATTGCCCAACTGCAACAGATCACCCACCTGCAGCCGCAGGGCGCCGAGCACACTGGCATTTACCCAGACCGTACCGGGCTCGGGCGGACCGCTGCGCGAGACCTCCGGTGCCTGAAGCCCGTCGCGCAGCACCACCTGCGCGATCAAGGGGTAATGCGTGCCCACGGCCTTGAGCGAGACCAGCCGGGTGCGGTCGCCCGCGACGTCGAGCGCCATGCTGGGAAACACCGCCGTCTGCATAGCCCGCAGACCCTGCGCTTGCGCATGCTGCAAATACAGCGGCTTCAGCGGATGATCGCTGACGATCACCACGTCGCCACCGATCAACTGCGCGGCGTCGCGCACCAGCGCACCCTGCAGCCGCTGGGCCACGAAGCCCACGGCCGACAACGCGGCTATGGCCAGAACCAGCGAGAAGAATAAGAGCCGCAGCTCGCCGCTACGCCAGTCACGCCAAAGCTGTCGCAAGGATTGCATAGAGAGATAGAACGTGGAGTGAATAAGCGGGGTGGGAACAAGCCGTATTGTCCACAGCCCCCCATCTCTGTGCCGTGGCGGGGGTTTGAGTCGGCCGTTCGGCGCGCGCGACCTCCGCGCTAATTCCGCACAAACTCCGCGCTACTTGGTCAGCGCCAGGAACACTTCCGGCAATTTCTCGGGCAGGTGCTCGATGTTGTCGATCACGGTGTAGCGACGGCCAAAAATGTCGGACACATAGGCATCGGCGCGCGGGTCGAGGCTGATGCAGTAAGTGAAGAGGCCATCGCCTTCGAGCTCCCTCACCGCCTGACGGGCGTCTTCGATGAGCAGGCGCTCGTCTTGCACGTCGATATCGGCGGGTTCGCCGTCGGTGAGGATGAGCAGCAGCTTTTTATCGCTCTTGCGCGCGCGCAGCGAGTGGGCGGCGTGCCGCAGCGCCGCCCCCATGCGGGTGGAATAGTTGGCCTGCATCGCCGCGAGACGCGCCTTGACTTCATCGCCCCACGGCTCGCCAAAGCCCTTGATGTGCAGGTAGCGCACCTCGTGCCGGGTGTTGGACTGAAAACCGGCGATGGCCAGCGGATCGCCCAGGCGCTCTATCGCCCAGGCGAGCAGCGAGACGGCTTCCTGCGAGAGTTCGAGGATGGTCTGGTCTGAGCCCTTCACCTTGTCGTTGAGCGAGGCGGAGAGGTCGAGCAGCAGGGTCACGGCAATATCGCGCCCGTTGGTGCGGTGGCTCAGATTGATGCGCGGATCAGGGTTGGAGCCTGCCTTGAAATCGATCAGCGAACGAATGGCCACGTCGAGATCGAGTTCGCTGCCTTCCTCCTGATAGCGAATGCGCACTTTGTCTTGCGGCTTGAGCAGTTCAAGCAGTCTTTGCAGCCGCTTGGCCAGCGGTGCGTGCTTTTGCAGCAGGCGGTCGATGTCGCCTGCCTGAGCCGACGGATGCAAACCCTCGTACACGCTGACCCAGTCGGGGCGATAGGTCTGGCTGTGATAGTCCCATTCGGGATAGTGCCGCGGGGGCAGGCGCTGCAAGTCGTGTTGCGCATCGTTGCGGCGGGTCTCATCAAAGCTCTCCTCCTCGTCCCCTTCTTCGATGAAGCGCCAGAGATGCCGGTTGTCGTCGCGGTAGTCGATGACGGTGTCGTCAAAGTGCACTTTGGCAAACTGGTCGCTCTGGCGGCGGGTTTTGGCCACGTAGGCCAGAGCCAGCGCGGCGATATCTTGGGTGGATGATGCGCCCTGCGCCATCAGCGCATGAAAACCGGCGACGAAGGTATTCAGATCGGCGTCGCGGTAGCCGTGCTCGGGGTCGAGCAAAGCCCGCGACAACATCGCCAGACGGTGGCGCAGACAGGACGTGGTGGCGGGATTGCAGGCCTCTTCGACAGGCCGGGGATGCAGGGCGAGGAACAGCCGCCGCAGTCCGGCGTATTCGCGGATCAGCAGGGTTTCAACCCGGCAGTCCTCGAAAAACTCGACCGCCATGCGCTGAAACGGGCTCCAGTTGTCGGCAATCTGCGGGGTGGACCAGCGGCGGTGACCGACCATGTGAGCGAGCATCGCCCGGTAACGATCGAGGCCCGAGACGCCGCAAGCATCGTCTTGCACATCGGGCAGACGAATGCCCAGCGGGTCGTAATAGGGGATCGGCTTGCGCAGCTCGTCGAAGGCGGTGGAGTAAGGAATCAGCAGGTCGCCATCCCGCCACAGGGCGCGCAGATACAGATCGAGATTGCGCTCCACGTCCACCAGCAGCGTGCCGTGGCGCTCGCGCTGCAGCACGGCGCGCGCGTCGGCCGATTGCAGACTGAAGTAATCCTTTTGACGCTCGGGATGGGTGGCATAGTTGCGCACGCCGTAATCGACCCAGCGCCGCAAGCCGCCGATATCGAGCTGGGCCAGCAAGGTCGGCGCCTGATTGAAAAAATCGGGCAGCCCAGGGCTGGGATAGGTGGTGTGAAAGCCGTGGATGGAGCGGGTGGTGCGCGCCATCAGGTCGAGCGTAAGGTCGAGATAGTGCTGCAGTTGCTCGCCTGCTTGCAGGCGCTGCGCCACGGGGGCCAGGGTCTGCAAAAAAGGGGGGATGGCCCGCCCGTTGGGAGACTTTTGCAGCCCTTGCACCACGGCCATCACGGGCGCCAGAAGGTCTTCGCCAACGATGCGCGCGGTGGACGGCCAGGCCTCCAGAAAGGCGAGCAAAGGCTCGGCGCCCCGCCCCAGCTTGCCGATGATGCGGCCCGCTTCGAGGAAGGCGTTCAGTCCATCGGGCGTGAGCGCGCTCTGGGCATCGGCCATGCAGGCCGGGAAGATCGCCTCTACGAGAGGAAAGCGCGTGTCGAGCCGCGCCCAGCTGGCGCGCATCGGCTCGTGCATGAGGGCATCACTCACCATGGTTCGGCTTGGTCTGCCGCACAGAGGGTGTGAATAAATCCGGCGTGGCCGAGCAACGTGCCCAAACGCTTCCGATCAAGGCGCAAAGCACAGCCGTGCCCGCCGGCACGGCGCGCGCTTACAACACCGAACGCAACGCAGAGCGGGAGGGTTTGGGCGCGAGGAGCGGACATGACGGATTTGTTCGCACCCTCTTAGGCGAAGGTCACGTCGATGGCGTGATCGAGTGTCTGGCGAATGTCGGCATCGTCGGTGATGGGGCGCACCAGCGCCATGCGGCAGGCGTCGACCGCATCAACGCCGTCGCGGATCAGCTGAGCGGCATACACCATGAGACGTGTGGAAATGCCCTCGTCGAGACCGTGCCCCTTGAGGTTGCGCGCGGTGTGGCCGATTTTCACCAGCTTGGCGGCAGTCTCGGCGTCGAGGCCGCTTTCCTTGCACAGAATGGCGGCCTCCAGCCCGGCCCCGGGATAGTCGAAGTCGAAGGCGGTGAAACGCTGTTTGGTGGACTGCTTCAAGTCCTTCATCAGCGACTGGTAGCCCGGGTTGTACGAAATCACCAACTGAAAGTCGGGATGCGCCTGAATCAGCTCGCCCCTTTTGTCGAGCGGCAGGGTGCGGCGGTGGTCGGTCAATGGGTGGATGACCACGGTGGTGTCTTGACGCGCCTCGACGATCTCGTCGAGATAGCAGATCGCGCCGATGCGCGCAGCCGTGGTCAGCGGGCCATCGAGCCAGCGCGTGCCGCCGCCTTCGAGCAGATAGCGCCCGACCAGATCGCTCGCGGTCATGTCTTCATTGCAGGCCACGGTGATCAGCGGTTTGTCGAGTTTCCACGCCATGTATTCGACAAAGCGCGATTTGCCACAGCCCGTCGGCCCCTTGACCATGACCGGCAAACGATTGCGGTAAGCGGCCTCAAACAAGGCCACCTCGCGGCCCTGCGGCTGGTAATAGGGCTCTGCTTGAACCCGGTACTGCTGCGCGTCAATGCTCATGCGTCCACCTTCAAAACAACACGCCCCCGTGAAATCGGGGGCGCTGAAAACGTCAAGAACGACGCCAAAAACGACGACGTCAGGAACGGCTTACTTGTGGGCGCTCAGCTTCTCGCGCCAGCCCGGGAAGAGCTTGTCGGCATCGCCCGGGAAGGATTCGAACGCGCGCGCGAACTCTTTGTGCTCCTTGGCATATTCGATCGGATCGGCCCCGGCCTTCCAGCATTCATAGGCCTGGCGCAGCGACTTGGCGCCTGCCGCCGGCGAGTCGATGTGGCCGTAGGAGCCGCCGCCCGCAGTGTTGATCACGTTGCCGTGGCCCAGGTTCTCGAAGAAGCCGGGCAGACGCAGCGCATTCATGCCGCCGGAGATGATGGGGGTGGTGGGCTTCATGCCGTACCACTTCTGGAAGTAAACCGGGCCCTGGCACTCGTCGCGCTCGATCATGTAGGCGATGTTGCGGTCGTCGCCCTCGCCTTCCATCTTGCCGTAACCCATGGTGCCCACGTGAATGCCCGAAGCCCCCTGCAGACGGCTCATCTTGGCCAGCACGAAGGCGGTGTAGCCGCGCTTGGAACTGGGCGAGGTAATGGCACCGTGACCCGCCCGGTGGTAGTGCAGGTACTGGTTCGGGTACTGGCGGCGGGCGGTGGTGACCATGCCGGGGCCGCCCACGTAGCCGTCCACCAGGAAGGCCAGCTTGTCGGCGTCGGGGCCGAAGACTTCCAGCGCGAAGTCGGCGCGGGCGCACATCTCGTGATAGTCGTCCGCGGTGATGTTCATGGAGAACAGCTTGGCTTCGCCGGTTTCGTCTTGCGCGCGCTTCATGGCGTCATAGACCAGCGGAATCACCTTCTTCACCGGGGCGAACACCTGGTTGCCCTGGGGTTCGTCGTTCTTGATGAAGTCGCCACCCAGCCAGAACTGATAGGCCGCCTGAGCGAAGGGCTCGGGGCGCAGGCCCAGTTTGGGCTTGATGATGGTGCCGGCGATGTAGCCGCCGTCCTTGATCGGACGCCCCAGAATGCGCCACAGGTTGGAGATGTCGGTGGCCGGGCCGTCGAACATCTGGATCGCACGCTCGGGCACGTAGAAGTCGATCATCTTGCCGTATTCGACGTCGCCCATGCCCTGGTTATTGCCGATCACCAGCGTGAGAAAGGAGACGATCATGAAACGGCCGTCGATGACGTTGCGATCGAACAGCTCGATCGGATAGGCAATGCGCATGTCCTCGGTGGCTTCATCGATGTAATACACCAGTGCGTCAACGCCCTTGGTGAAGTCGTCGGTAGTGCTCACCTCGACGTTGGTGCCCGTGGACGACTCGGCCGCGAAGTGCGCCGCAGTGGCCAGATAGTCATAGCCCGCTTTGGGCTTCATCTTGTAGGCAACAAGGATGTGCTTGCCACCAGCCATCAGATCCGATTCCTTGAGATCAAGATTGGCGTAGCGGCTGGATTGATCGTGAGCCATGTCGTTCCTCTGTGCGTTGGCCTTTGTTGGCCGGATGGGTTGAAAAAATCAACTATAGGATCGCTTAGTCCATAAGGTAAACTAAGACTTTTTTGCAGTTAGAGAATTTTTCACTGATGATACGAATTACCTTCCGGCAACTCGAAATTCTCCAGGCTGTAGCGGACTGCGGCAGTTTTTCGCGCGCCAGCGAAAAGCTACATCTCACCCAGCCCGCCGTGTCGATGCAGATCAAACAATTGGAGAATTTGCTCGATATGCCCCTGTTCGAGCATGCTGGCAAAAAAATCCGGCTCACCGAGGCGGGCAACGTCGCCCTGCGCAGCGCCGGAATCGTCACCCGCGAACTGAACAACCTCGAACAGTCGCTGGCCAACCTGAAAGGGCTCAAGGGCGGCGTGCTGACGGTGTCTGTCGCAAGCACGGCCAGTGTGTTTGCCGCCCGTCTCATGGCGCTGTTTCGACGCAGATTTCCAGAGATACAGGTCAGCCTGAATGTCGTCAACCGCGAAACCCTGCTGCGCCATCTCACCGAGAACGTCAGCGATCTCGCGCTGATGGGCACGCCGCCCGAGGGGTATCAACTCAGCGCGCAACCCTTCATGGACAACCCGCTGGTCATCATCGCCGCCACCGATCACCCGCTCGCCAGAAAACGCGCAATTTCGCTGCAGCGCCTGCTCGAAGAGCCCTTGGTCGTGCGGGAGCCCGCATCAGGCACCCGCAACGCCCTGGAGAACTTCATCCGAGAGCGACAGTTGCCGTTCAAGCCAACGATGGAAATGAACAAGAACGAGGCGATCAAACACGCCGTCGAAGCCGGTCTGGGCGTTGGATTGGTCTCGCTGCACACGGTGCAGGCGGAACTGGCCTCTGGTCAATTGAGCCTCCTCGACGTCGAAGGTTTTCCGCTCAAACGCCAGTGGTATCTGGTGCAACGCGACGGCAAACGGCTCAGCCCCGCCGCCCAAGCCTTCGCCGAACTCGTCCTGAGCAAAGGGCCAAGCATCATGGCCGCCGCAGAAACAAAAACGGGTTAGCGAAATCGCCAACCCGTTGATCATGCTTGCCTATGTCTGACCCTCATTATTCGAGCAGGGGCGATGTCAATTTTCGATGCTGCTCCGATAGTGTCGGCTGGAACGGCCATTGCTACCAACGGATTGCTGAGCAAAAACCTACTTGCCGATGAACAGTGCACCCAGATTACTTGTCTTGTTGGCCCATGGCTCCCGGTTGGCCGAATGGGCTCTGCCTTTTGAGGCCGTTTGCGCTCTGGTGCAGTCCGGCCATCCCGAGCTGACCGTCCGTCTTGCATTCCTGGAGGCGATGCAACCTTCCCTGCAACAAGCCCTGGAGGAAGCGGGCCAACTCGGCACGGAGCATGTGCACATCGCGCCCCTCTTTCTTGGTGCAGGCGGCCATCTCCGGCGCGACATTCCAGAAGTGGTGCAAGCGGCGCAGGCGCGATATCCGAAACTGCGAATCGTGCTCGCACAGCCAGCGGGCGTGGATGCTGGAGTGATTGCGGCACTGGCCGCGTATGCCACGCAAAGCATGACAAACCTTGATTCTTGAATCGGCTCAATGTATGTCATCAATCGCGGGAAAATGAACTTTCCAGGGCATGGAATTTGCACGAAGCGCGATATGTCAAACCCGCTACGCACTCTGACTGTTGCCGTCATCTCCCCCGATCCCGCATCGGCGACGGACTACGACCAGGCGAATCATGAGCGCCAGGCAGAGCGTTGCGCGATGCTGGAAAGGGCTTTGTTGGATGCGGGCTACGAGGTGGTGGCCGTTCTGCCTGCCAAACCCGATCTGGACGACCGTATTGCCGCACTCAAACCCGATCTGGTCATTGTGGATGCTGAGTCTGGCGTGCGCGATTTGCTGGAGCACGTGGTGCTGGCCTCGCGCGACACCCCGCGCCCCATAGTGCTGTTCACCGATGACGACGATACCGAGACCGCGCAACTCGCCATCACGGCGGGGGTGACGGCCTATATCGTGGACGGCCTCAAGCCCAGCCGGGTGAAACCGGTGATCGAGGTGGCGCTGGCGCGGTTCGAGCGCGAACAGGGTCTGCGCGCCGAATTGAGCGAGGCGCGCACCCAGCTCTTCGAGCGCAAGCTGATCGAACGCGCCAAGGGCATTGTGATGCAGCGCCAGGGCTGCACCGAGGAAGAAGCCTTCAGCCGCATGCGCAAGCTGGCCATGGAAAAGGGCTTGAAGCTCTCGGAGGTCGCCCAGCGCATCCTCGATACCGTCGGATTGATCTGAGAGGGTGTGAACGAATCCGCCATGCCCGCTCCTCGCGCCCAAACGCCCCCGCTCGGCGTTGCAAATGCGCGCCGTGCCGACGGGCACGGCTGTGCTTTGCGTCTTGACCGGGGGCGTTTGGACGTGCTGCTCGGCCACGCCGGATTCATTCACACCCTCTGAGCCTTGCGACTGCGCGTTTTATGTGCGCGCACGCACCAGACTGGCGCCGCAGTGCACAGTTTTGCGCCACGGGATACCGGCCAGATTCGATACAGCGGGGAGTTTCCCTCTGAACTTCCCAGAGTCTAGATCTGGCACGCTGATTGCTTTTAGAAAGCCGTAGACCAACGGCGGTCTATGTTGAACCCACTGAACGGGAGTCTCCCCCGCTCAGCCCGGCAATGATGCCTTCGTGTGCTTCGCCTTGTGTGAAGCGCCCGAAGGCTTTTTTTTCGCCCGCTATTTCAGGAACCGCTATGCGCAACCAGCAAGACGCCACACCCCCGAGCAACGACCCGGCACAACCCTTGCGCCGCACCCTCATCAAGTCAGGCGCCGCTGTGGCGGTTGCAGGTCTTTTCCCCGGCCTGCAGCCCACGGCACGCGCCGCCACTCTGGGAAAGCCTGAAATGGAAGAAGTGAAGATCGGATTCATCCCCCTGACCGACTGCGCTCCCGTGGTGATGGCCTCGGTGCTGGGTTTCGACAAGAAGTACGGCGTCAAGATCGTTCCGAGCAAGCAGGCCTCGTGGGCCGCGGTGCGCGACAACCTGCTCACGGGCGGCATTCAGTTTGCCGATGTGCTGTATGGCTTGATGTACGGCGTTCAGGTCGGCGTCGGCGGCCCCAAGCGCGACATGGCCGTGCTGATGACGCTCAATCACAACGGACAGGGCATCACCCTGTCGGACAAGCTGATCAAGGACGGCATCACCACCGGCCCGACGCTGGCCAAGGCCGTACTGGAGAAAAAGCGCGCCTGGACCTTCGCCCAGACCTTCCCCACCAGCACCCACGCCATGTGGCTGTATTACTGGCTGGCGACCTACGGTGTGAACCCAATGCGCGACGCCAAGGAAATCACCGTGCCGCCGCCGCAGATGGTGGCCAATATGCGCGTGGGGGCGATGGATGGCTGCTGCGTGGGCGAACCCTGGAACGCCGTGGCGATTGCGCAGAAAGTGGGCTTTACCGTAGCCACCAGCCAGGAAGTCTGGCCCGAGCATCCGGAAAAGGTGTTGGGCGCCACCGCCGAGTTCGTGCAGAAATACCCCAACACCACCAAGGCGGTGATGGCAGCGGTGCTGGACGCCAGTCGCTGGATCGACGCCTCGGATGCCAACCGCACCAAGATGGCCGAAACCATCGCAGCTCCCGGCTATGTCAACACTCAGGTCGACACCATTCTGCCGCGCATCCTCGGGCATTACGAAAACGGCCTGGGCAAATCCTGGCAGGCCAAGCACCCGATGCGTTTTTTCGAAGATGGCGCCGTGCCCTTCCCCTATCTGTCCGACGGCATGTGGTTCCTCACCCAGTTCCGCCGCTGGGGCCTGATCAAGACCGACCCCGACTATCTCGCCGTGGCCAAGGCAGTGAACCGCGTCGATCTTTACAGGGAAGTCGCCACGGCGCTCAAGGTGCCGGTTCCCACGAACTCGTTGCGCACCTCCACGCTGATCGACGGCGTGGTGTGGGATGGCAAGGACCCCAGGGCCTATGCCCACGGCTTCAAAGTCAACGATCTCGCCGTTTGACCTTGCCGACGCAATGAACCAGGAGTCCAGCATGAACACTGCCGTCTTTTCCGCCCCGGGCGGATCGTTTGAAGCCTCTGCGACGGAGGGCGCCTCACCCGAAGCCCCCACCGTAGCCACGAGCAAACCCGCCATCCGCACCGTGAGCCCGGCGGAGCGGCAACGCGCGAAGAACCGCCAGATCGCGCTGCGCCTCATCGCCCCGCTGATGGGCTTCGCACTCCTGCTGCTGGTATGGGAACTGGCTGCCGAACACAGCGCGCAATTCCCCTCGCCGCTGGTCACCTGGCAGTCGGCGCAGAAGGTGTTTGCGCATCCCTTTTATGACAACGGGCCGAACGATGTGGGCATCGGCTGGAACCTGCTGGCCTCGCTGCAGCGCGTGGCCTACGGCTTTGGTCTGGCGGCGCTGGCGGGCATTCCGCTGGGCTTCGCCATTGGCCGCGTGCAGTTTTTGAACCGCATGCTCTCGCCCCTCATCAGTCTGCTGCGCCCGGTGTCGCCGCTGGCCTGGCTGCCCATCGGTCTGTATGTGTTCAGCAATGCGCCGGCGGCGGCCATCTACACCATCTTCATCTGTTCGATCTGGCCGATGATGATCAACACCGCCATCGGCGTACAGCGCATTCCGGCGGATTATTTGAACGTCGCCCGCGTGCTCGACCTCTCCACCTGGAAGGTGTTCACCAAGATTTTGCTGCCCTCGGTCATGCCCTACATGATGACCGGGGTGCGGCTGTCGGTCGGCACCGCCTGGCTGGTGATCGTCGCCGCTGAAATGCTGACAGGCGGCACCGGCATCGGCTTCTGGCTGTGGAACGAGTGGAACAACCTCAATCTCGCCCACATCATCATCGCCATTCTGGTCATCGGCGTCACCGGCATGGTGCTCGAAGGCGCGCTGATGCTGATTGCGCGGCGCTTCAGCTACGACGAAGCGCGCTGATCCTTCCATCACGCAAAACACAAAAGGCCATCATCATGGAACGCTTCATCGTCATCCAACACGTCGAGATGGTGTTCGACACCGCGCGCGGCCCTTTTCACGCGCTCAAGGGCATCCACCTCGACATCGCCAAGGGCGAGTTCATCAGCCTGATCGGCCATTCCGGCTGCGGCAAGAGCACCCTGCTCAACCTCATCGCCGGACTCACCCTGCCGTCCTCCGGAGTGATGGTGTGTGACGGCCGCGAAATCCACGCGCCAGGCCCTGACCGCGCGGTGGTGTTCCAGAACCACTCGCTGCTGCCTTGGATGACCTGCTACGGCAACATCTACCTCGGCGTGGAGCGTGTGTTCGGCGCGAACGAAACCAAGGTGCAGCTCAAGGCCCGCACCCAGGCCGCGCTGGAACTCGTTGGTCTGCCGCACGCGGCGCACAAACATCCGCACGAAATCTCCGGCGGCATGAAGCAGCGCGTCGGCATTGCCCGCGCGCTGGCGATGGAACCCAAGGTGCTGCTGATGGACGAGCCCTTCGGCGCACTCGACGCCCTCACCCGCGCCAGACTGCAGGACGAGTTGCAAGGCATCGTGGCGAAAAGCGGCGCCACCGTGGTGATGGTGACGCACGACGTGGACGAGGCAGTGCTGCTGTCCGACCGCATCGTCATGCTGACCAACGGCCCTGCCGCGACCATCGGTGAAATTCTCACGGTCGATCTGCCGCGCCCGCGCGAACGTCTGGCTCTGAGCGAAGACCCGCACTACGCCCACCTGCGCGCCCAGGTGCTGGAGTTTCTCTACAAGCGCCAGGCGCACCCGCAGGCCAAGGCGGCCTGAGGCGCAGCGTGCAACCCAATGGACTTCGCATCATGAACAAATCCAAACTGGTTCTCGTCGGCAATGGCATGGCCGGGGTGCGGGCGCTGGAAGAGCTGCTCAAGCTCGCGCCCGACCTCTACGACATCACCGTGTTCGGCAGCGAGCCGCACCCGAACTACAACCGCATCCTGCTCTCTCCCGTTCTGGCCGGGGAGCAGACCATCGAGCAGATCATCCTCAACCCGCTGGACTGGTATGCCGACAACGGCATCACCCTGCACACCGGCAAGACGGTGGTGGAGATCGACCGCATCAAGCGCGTGGTGCGCACCGATGACGGCCTCGAAGCCCCCTACGACCGCCTGCTGCTGGGAACAGGCTCGCTGCCTTTCATCCTGCCGGTGCCGGGCAAGGAGCTGGACGGGGTGATCGCCTACCGCGACATCAAGGACACCGAGACCATGATCGAGACCGCGAAGACGCATAAGCACGCGGTGGTCATTGGCGGCGGTCTGCTGGGCCTGGAAGCGGCCAACGGCCTGATGCTGCGCGGCATGGACGTGACCGTGGTGCACATCATGCCCTGGCTGATGGAGCGCCAGCTCGATGATGTGGCGGGCAAGCTGCTGCAGAAATCGCTGGAAGACCGCGGCCTCAAGTTCCTCATCGGCGCGCAGACGCAGGCGTTGTTGGGCAATGAATCAGGCCGGGTGCGCGCCGTGCAGTTCAAGGACGGCAGCGAAATTCCCGCCGATCTGGTGGTGATGGCCGCGGGCATCCGCCCCAATACCGCGTTGGCGGAGAAGGCCGGCATTCACTGCAATCGCGGCATCGTGGTGAGCGACACGCTGCAGACCATCACCGACCCGCGCATTTACGCCCTGGGCGAATGCGCCGCGCATCGCGGCATTGCCTACGGCCTGGTGGCGCCGCTGTTCGAGCAGGGCAAGGTGGCGGCCAATCATCTGGCCCAGATGGGCATTGGCCGCTACACCGGCAGCCAAACCAGCACCAAGCTCAAGGTCACCGGGATCGACCTGTTTTCGGCGGGCGATTTCATGGGCGGTGAGGGCTGCGAAGACATCGTGCTGTCCGATCCGTTTTCTGGGGTCTACAAGCGTCTCGTGGTAAAGGATGACAAGCTGGTCGGCGCCTGCCTGTATGGCGACACGGTGGACGGATCGTGGTACTTCAAGCTGCTGCGTGAAGGTCGCAAGGTAAGTGACATACGCGACAAGCTGATGTTCGGTGAAAGCGCGTTAGGCGACGCCGGCCATCAAGGCCAGAACAAGGCCATGCTGATGGCCGACAGCGACGAGGTCTGCGGTTGCAATGGCGTGTGCAAGGGCGCCATCGTCAAGGCGATCAAGGACAAGGGGCTGTTCACCCTCGATGAAGTGCGCAAACACACCAAGGCCAGCGCCTCCTGCGGTTCGTGCACCGGGCTGGTCGAGCAGATCCTGATGTTCACCGCGGGCGGCGACTTCTCCGCCACGCCGAAAAAAAAGGCGCTCTGCGGTTGCACCGACGCCAACCACCAGGAGGTGCGCGACGCCATCCGAAAACAGCATCTGCTCACCATCGCCGACGTGTACGCCCAGCTCGGCTGGCGCACGCCCAACGGTTGTTCGAGCTGCCGCCCGGCGGTGAACTACTACCTCATTTCCACCTGGCCGCACGAGGCCAAGGATGATCCGCAAAGCCGTTTCATCAACGAGCGTAGCCACGCCAACATCCAGAAAAACGGCACCTATTCGGTGATTCCGCGCATGTGGGGCGGCGAGACTTCGGCTGCCGAGTTGCGCCGCATCGCCGACGCCGTGGACAAGTACAACATCCCTACGGTGAAAGTGACCGGCGGCCAGCGCATCGACCTCCTGGGCGTGAAAAAGGAAGACCTGCAAGCCGTGTGGGCCGACATCGGCATGCCCAGCGGCCACGCCTACGCCAAGGCGCTTCGCACGGTGAAGACCTGCGTCGGCAGCGAATGGTGCCGCTTCGGCACCCAAGACAGCACGGCGCTGGGCAAGCTGCTGGAGCGCGCCACCTGGCGCATGTACGCGCCGCACAAGGTGAAGTTTGCCGTCAGCGGCTGCCCGCGCAACTGCGCGGAAAGCGGTATCAAGGACGTAGGCATCATCGGCGTCGATTCCGGCTGGGAGATGTATGTGGGCGGCAACGGCGGCATCAAGACCGAAGTCGCGCAGTTCCTGGTCAAGCTCAAGACGCAGGAGGAAGTGCTGGAATACACCGGCGCCTTCATCCAGCTCTACCGCGAGGAAGGCTGGTATCTGGAACGCACCGTGCATTACATCGCCCGCGTCGGGCTGGACGTTGTGAAACAGCGCATCCTGGCCGACGCCGAGGGCCGCAAGGCGCTGTGGGAGCGGCTGCAGTTCGCACTGCAGGGCGAGCCCGACCCGTGGTTCGAGTTCGACAAGGCGCAGGTGGATACGCGGCAGTTCATTCCCATCGTGCCGGTTGCCGCAGCACAGGGAGAGTCGGCATGAGCACCAGCCACTGGACTCCTGTCTGCACCCTGTCAGAGATTCCCGCCCTGGGCGCACGCCGCGTGCGCCGCCCGGACGGCGTGGACATCGCCCTGTTCCGCACCGCCAGCGACCGCATCTACGCCCTGCTCGACCGCTGCCCGCACAAGGGCGGCCCGCTGAGCCAGGGCATCGTGTTCGGTGAATCGGTCGCCTGCCCGCTGCACAACTGGACCATCCGGCTCGATGACGGCCGCGCGCAAGCGCCGGACGAGGGCTGCACCCTGGCCTTCGACGTGAAAGTGGAAGGCGAACAGGTCTACCTGCGTAGCGACCAGTTGCTGGAGCCGATTGCCTCGATGTCCGCCATGGCCGACGCGCACTGTGACGGCGCAGCCTGCGCGAGCGCCCACTGATGAACGCCGCCGACCTGCCCGCCCGCAGCATCGCCATCGTGCCCGAGGGCACGATGCGTGAGGTGCGTTCCACCTGCCCGTATTGCGGCGTAGGCTGCGGCGTGCTCATCAAGACCGAGGACGGGCGCATCACGGGTGTTCGCGGCGACCCGGATCATCCGGCCAACTTCGGCAAGCTGTGCACCAAGGGCGGCGCGCTGCACCTGAGCGTCAAGCCGGAGTTGCTGCCGCAGGTGCGCGCGCTGCGGCCCGAACTGCGCACGCAGCGCGATGCGCCACGCCGTGCGGTGCGCTGGGACGAAGCGCTCGACCATGTGGCGCAGCGCTTCGCCGCCATCATCGCCGAGCATGGGCCCGACAGCGTGGGTTTCTACATCTCGGGGCAGATGCTGACCGAGGACTACTACGTCTTCAACAAGCTGGCCAAGGGGCTGGTCGGCACCAACAATGTGGACACCAATTCCCGCGTGTGCATGAGCAGCGCGGTGGCCGGCTACAAGGTCACGCTCGGCGCTGACGCGCCGCCGTGCAACTACGACGACATCGACCATGCAGCCAGTCTGGTGCTCGCGGGCAGCAATGCGGCGTGGTCGCATCCCATCACCTTCCGCCGCATCGAAAAGGCCAAGGCCAGGCGGCCCGAGATGCGCATCATCGTCATCGATCCGCGCCGCACCGAAACCGCCGAACTCGCCGACCTGCACCTGCAACTGCTGCCCGGCACCGACGTCGCGCTGTTCCACGCCATGCTGCATGTGATGGTGTGGGAAGACCTGGTCGACCCCGCCTACATCGCGGCGCACACCAGCGGCTATGCCGCACTGCGCGAGCGGGTGCGCGACATGAGCCCGACGGTTGCTGCCAATCTGTGCGGGCTGAAGGCGCAGGACATCGTCACCGCCGCGCGCTGGTTCGCGCTGGGCGCGCCTGACGCCGCACCGCGGTCGCGCCAGCCCACGCTCACGATGTATTGCCAGGGGCTGAACCAGTCGAGCAGCGGCACGGCGAAGAACGCCGGGCTCATCAACCTGCATCTCGCCTGCGGCCAGATCGGCAAACCCGGAGCGGGGCCATTTTCGCTCACCGGCCAGCCCAATGCCATGGGCGGACGCGAAGTGGGCGGCATGGCCAATCTGCTGTCGGCGCATCGTGATCTGGCCAACCCCGCGCACCGCGCCGAAGTAGCCAAACTCTGGGGGGTGACCGACGTGCCGGCGCAGCGCGGCAAGACCGCCATCGAGCTGTTCCAGGCCGCCGCCGATGGCAAGATGAAGGCGCTGTGGATCGCCTGCACCAACCCGGCGCAGTCGCTGCCCGACCAGGCGCTGGTACGCCGAGCGCTGGAAACCGCCGAACTCGTCGTGGTGCAGGAGGCCTACACCACCGCGGCCACCGTGCCTTACGCCGACGTACTGCTGCCCGCCACCACCTGGGGCGAGAAGAACGGCACGGTGACCAACTCCGAGCGCCGCATCAGCCGCGTGCGCGCCGCCACCGCAGCACCCGGCGAGGCGCGCGACGACTGGGCGATTGCGGCGGACTTCGCTCGCCGTCTCGAAGCCCTGCTCCCCGCGCGTCTGAACGGCAAGCTCACCCTCTTCCCCTACGCCACGCCCGAAGCCGTCTGGAACGAGCACCGCGAAAGCACCCGAGGCCGTGACCTCGACATCACCGGCTTGTCATGGGCCACTTTGGAACGCGACGGCCCGCAGCAATGGCCCTACCCCGCCGGTGCGAGCGCCGGCAAAGCGCGGTTGTACGCAGACGGCCTATTCCCCACGGCAGATGGACGCGCCCGGTTTTTCGACGAAGCCTTCAAGCCCGTCGCCGAGCCTTGCGACGCACGCTACCCCATGGCGCTGACCACAGGCCGCCTGCGCGACCAGTGGCATGGCATGAGTCGCACCGGTTCGGTGCCACGCCTGTTCAACCATGCACCAGAGCCCTGCATCGACCTGCACCCCAGCGAGATCGCCCGGCGCGGCCTGAGCGACGGCGAGTTGCTGCGCGTGTCCTCGCGCCGCGGTGACCTCATCCTTCCCGCCCGCGCCACCGACACCGTGCGCCCCGGCCAAGCCTTCATCGCCATGCACTGGGGCGCGGAATACCTCGCCGGGCGCAATGCCGAAGGCGTGGCGCGGCTAGGCGTCAACGGCCTCACCCTGCCCGTCATCGACCCCTATTCCTTCCAGCCCGAACTCAAGCACAGCGCGGTGCGGGTGGAGGCCGCCAACCTCAGCTGGCACCTCGCCGCCTTCGGCTGGATGCCTGACGCCAGCGCCCAGGCGCTGCGCGCCACGCTGATGCAGGAGCTGGCCGAACTGCCCTTCGTCATGTGCGTGCCCTTTGGCCGCGAGCGCACCGGCCTGCTGCTGCGCGCTGCGGCACGCGGTGCACCACCTGCCGAGTTGCTGGCGCGCATCGAAGCCCATTTCGGCGTGCAGGGAAGCGCCGCGCTGCACTACGCCGACCCTGGCCGCGGCGTGCGCCGTGCCGTGCGGCTGACAGGCGAGCGCATCGACGCCGCGCTGCTCAGCGGCCCGGCCGACAGCGTGGTGGCGCAAGGCTGGCTGCGCGAGTTGCTGCAAAGCGAAGCGAGCGCCAAGCCCTATGGCCGCTGGCTGCTGCTGCCCTCCACCACGCCACCGGCCAATCTGCCCCGCCCCGGCCACCAGGTGTGCAACTGTTTCGATGTCTGGCAAAGCCAGATTGACGCCCTGCTGCCCACGCTGATGGGCGACGCTGACATGCAACTCGCCGCGCTGCAGCAACAACTCAAATGCGGCACCAACTGCGGCTCCTGCCTGCCCGAACTGCGGCGCATCGTGCGCGACGGCGCACGGGTTCCGGCCTGATTCTTGCTGTAACCGATTCAGGAGGTTCTCGCCATGTTCAACCCCGCATCCCAGCTTCCCGTAGCGCTTGAAACCGGCCCGGGCCGATTCAATCCCGATGCCCTGTCGATGCTGCGCACCATCGGCCGCGGCGCAGACGGCAGCCGCAATCTGAGCCGCGAACAAGCCCGCATTCTGATGGGCTGGCTGCTGCGGCGCGAAGTCTCTGACGCCCAGATCGGCGGCCTCCTGCTGGCCTTGCGCATGAAGGGCGAGAGCGCCGAAGAGCTTGAAGGTTTCACCCTGGCCGTGCAGGATGTCATCGCTCCCATGGTGGTGCGCACCGCACGTCCCGTCGTGGTCATTCCCAGCGCGAACGGCGCTCGCCGCTTGCCCAACCAGGTACCCTTGCTCGCCGCACTCCTGCGCGAACAAGGCTTTCCCGTTCTGGTGATCGACGCCCCCTCCACTGAGCACGGACGTCTGCCCACCGAGCCCCTGTGGAAAGCACTGGGTATGCATGTCGCCTCGGGGGTCGAGCAGGCGCAACAGTGGCTCGAACAAAACGAAGCCGTGCTGCTGCCACTGAACACCCTCAGCCCAGAGCTGCACCGATTGCTGCAATGGCGCAACGTGCTCGGCGTGCGCAACGGCGGTCACTCAGTGGTCAAGATGCTCAATCCCCTGCAGTCACCCAGCCTGCTCGTGACGGCCTACACCCATCCTGAGTATGCGCAGCTAATGCAAAAGGTTTTGCTTGCCTTGCGGCAGCCCACCTTGCTGCTTCGCGGTTGCGAGGGAGAGGCCGTGGGCCACCCCAATCGAGATACCGAACGCCTCGGTCTGCACGCGGGCGGCGCAGTGCAAAAGTGGCCAGCCGGTGCGCCGTTCATTCCGTGCCCGCATATGCCTGATGGACTCGACCTGAACTCCAGCGCGGACTGGACACATGCCGTGCTCGACGGCTATTTGCTGCCGCCTGAGCCCTTGGCGCGACAGATGGCCAGCATCCGCGCCATGTGCGAGGTCATCATGGCCCCCGCTAGCACGTTTGCCAAGGCGCCAACGATTTCTACTCCACTTACCTGCTCACGCACGGAGCCCCCCCATGCTCAGCCCCGCTGACCCTCCTCGACTCACCGTCCACCTCGTCGGCGCAGGTCCGGGCGATCCGGAGTTGCTCACCCTCAAGGCAGTACGCGTGCTGCAGCAAGCCACAGTGGCCCTGGTCGACGACCTGGTGAATCCCGGCTGTCTGAAACATCTCGCGGCGGGCTGCCGCATCGTTTCAGTCGGCAAGCGTGGCGGGTGTGCCAGCACATCACAAGAATTCATCGAGCGACTCATGGTGTATGAGGCCCTTCGTGGCGAGCGTGTCGTTCGCCTCAAAGGGGGCGACCCACTGGTTTTTGGTCGGGCTGGAGAAGAAATTTCAGCCTTGCGCACAGCCGGTCTCCAAGTTGAGGTCGTTCCTGGCATCACGGCCGGGATGGCAGCAGCGGCGGCAGCGCGCACATCCCTTACCCATCGACACCATGCACCGGGTGTGGCATTCATCACCGGCCACCGTCAACCCGATGGCAGCCCGCTGCGATGGTCGGCACTCGCCCAATCAGGTCTGACCCTGGCCATCTACATGGGAGTCGCCGAAGCCTCCTCCATCGAAGCGGGACTGCTGCAGGGGGGGCTTCCCCCCGAAACACCTGCGATGCTGGTTCAGGCCGTCAGTTGCACAGAAGAACGCCTCGTCGCTACCCGCCTAGCCGACCTCTGCAACACCATTCAAACCAAGGAAGTAGGCTCGCCTTGCGTGATGCTCGTCGGAGAAGCCATGCAGGAGGCCGTGCATCTATTGCATACACCCATGAACTCGTCCGCATCTGGGGATGCCGTGCATGCTGAAGAACATGTGCGTCAATATGTGGCCGCTTGAACTCAACATAGAGCGACGGGCCAGTACTATTGGCGAATAGGTCTGCCGGTATTCGTTCCCAGGGTATTCGCGGGGCGGCATCGGCGCCATAGTCCTACCAAACCCGCCAAAGCCTTTTGCCAAAAAAAATGGATTAGCTTATACGCTAATCCATTGATATTTATTTATAAATTGGCGGAGTGGACGGGACTCGAACCCGCGACCCCCGGCGTGACAGGCCGGTATTCTAACCAACTGAACTACCACTCCATGCAGATTCGGTTTGTTGAATCTGGCGTCCCCTACGAGATTCGAACTCGTGTTATCGCCGTGAAAGGGCGGTGTCCTAGGCCTCTAGACGAAGGGGACTAAACCTTCAGTTTTATTGCTTGATTTACTTGGTGGAGGTAAGCGGGATCGAACCGCTGACCTCTTGCATGCCATGCAAGCGCTCTCCCAGCTGAGCTATACCCCCGAAAGCAAACCAGCATTCTATACCGATTTTTTCCGTTGTTGCAAGCGCTATTTCATTGAGCTTTTGGTGAACCGCTCAGTGACGCGCGGTCTCAGAAACCGGCGCATCCACTGGCGCTGCTGGCACTTCAACGGCCTTGGCGGGAATTTCGTCTTCCAGTGCCACGGGAACGCGCTCAAGCGCCAGGTCCAAGACCTGATCAATCCATTTCACCGGAATGATGGTCAGGTTGGCCTTCACGTTTTCGGGCATCTCCTGCAGATCCTTGACGTTTTCTTCGGGAATCAGCACCGTCTTGATTCCTCCTCGCAGCGCCGCGAGGAGCTTCTCCTTCAGGCCGCCGATTCCAAGCACCTCGCCCCGCAGGGTGATTTCGCCAGTCATGGCAATTTCAGCCTTGACGGGAATGCCCGTCATCGCGGAGACGATCGCAGTCGTCATGGCAATACCGGCGCTCGGACCATCCTTGGGCGTCGCGCCTTCGGGAACGTGGATGTGCAGATCGCGCTTCTCGAACAACTCGTCTTTGATGCCAAGGCGACGTGAGCGAACCCGTACCACCGTGCGAGCAGCTTCGACCGACTCTTTCATCACATCGCCCAGAGATCCGGTGCGCAGAATGGCGCCCTTTCCGGGCATGGCAGTCGCCTCGATGGTCAACAAATCTCCGCCGACTTCGGTCCAGGCCAAGCCCACCACCTGACCGACTTGGCTCTGCTTTTCAGCAATGCCGAAGTTAAAACGCCTCACACCAATGAAGTCGTGAAGGTTGTCTTCGGTGACCACGACCTGATCGGTGTAGGTTTTCAGCAAGCGTCCTTTGACCGCTTTGCGGCAGATGCGCGAAATCTCACGCTCCAGCGAGCGCACCCCAGCCTCGCGCGTGTAGTAGCGAATCAGGCCTCGAATAGCGCTTTCCGTCACGTCGAGCTCGTCTTTCTCCACCCCGTTGTTCTTCATCTGCTTGGGCAGGAGATAACGCTGGGCGATGCTGACCTTTTCATCCTCGGTGTAGCCGGCCAGACGAATGACCTCCATCCGATCGAGCAGCGCCGGGGGAATGTTGAGCGAATTCGAGGTGGCGACAAACATCACATCGGACAGGTCGAAATCAACTTCGACATAGTGATCGCTGAAGGTATGGTTCTGCTCGGGATCGAGCACTTCCAGCAAGGCAGAGGACGGATCGCCGCGGAAATCCATGCCGAGCTTGTCCACCTCGTCGAGCAGGAACAGAGGGTTGCGAACCGCCACTTTGTTCAGACTCTGCAGGATCTTGCCGGGCATGGCGCCAATGTAGGTGCGGCGATGACCACGAATCTCGGCCTCGTCCCGCACGCCGCCCAGGGCCATGCGCACGAACTTGCGCCCGGTCGCGCGAGCGATGGATTGACCCAGCGAGGTCTTGCCCACCCCCGGAGGGCCAACCAGGCAAAGAATCGGCGCCTTGACTTTGTCCACGCGCTGTTGCACCGCGAGATATTCCAGGATGCGTTCCTTGACCTTTTCGAGACCGTAGTGATCTTCCTCCAGCACCGCCTCGGCAAATGCCAGATCGTGGCGCACCTTGCTCTTCTTGGCCCACGGCAGGCTGATCAGCACGTCGAGGTAGTTACGCACCACCGTAGCTTCCGCCGACATCGGTGACATGAGCTTGAGTTTTTTCAGCTCGCCTTCAGCCTTCTTCTTGGCGTCCTTGGGCATGCGCGCGGCCTTGATCTTTTTCTCGATCTCTTCGATGTCCGCGCCGTCTTCGCCCTCGCCCAGCTCTTTCTGGATGGCCTTGACCTGTTCGTTCAGGTAGTACTCGCGCTGGCTTTTTTCCATCTGGCGGCGCACCCGACCACGGATACGCTTTTCGACTTGAAGAATGCCGACTTCACGTTCGAGTTGTTCAAGCAAATTTTCCAGACGGGCATGCACGTCGTGCAGATCGAGCACAGACTGTTTCTGTTCCAGTTTGAGCGGAAGATGCGCGGCGATGGTGTCAGCCAGACGGCCCGGGTCATCGATGCCGGAAATCGAGGTGAGAATTTCAGGCGGGATTTTTTTGTTCAGCTTCACGTACTGGTCGAACTGCGCCACCACCGCGCGCCGCATCGCCTCGGATTCCGCACTGGTTTCCGAACTGGATTCGATGGGCACAGCCTCGCAGGCGAAATAGTCGCCGTTGTCCCTGATGTTCAGGGCGTTGGCCCGCTGCGCGCCTTCAACCAACACCTTGACCGTGCCGTCAGGCAGCTTGAGCATCTGCAAAATGCTCGAAAGACAGCCCACCTCGAACAGATCGTCGGGCTTGGGCTCATCTTTGGCCGCAGCCTTCTGCGCGACCAGCATGATCTGCTTGCCGCTTTCCATGGCCGATTCCAGCGCCTTGATCGACTTGGGACGCCCCACAAACAAGGGAATCACCATGTGGGGAAAAACGACCACATCGCGCAAAGGCAGCAGCGGCAGTGCAGTGAGGTCGGTGTTTTGCTCAGGGATATCGGACATGTAGGTCACCCGAAAATAAGTTGGTGTGCAGATGGGGACTCAGGCTGAATTTGCAAGCAGGCGATGCTGGCAACCTCCTGCTTGCAACCGCCGGCTGGCTGCCGTCAGGTTCCCGACGCCTTCGCCGCATCCTGGTAGATCAGCAGCGGTTTGGCGCCGGACGCAATCACGTTTTCGTCAACGACGACGCTCGCCACGCCTTGCGCATTGGGCAGGTCGAACATGAGGTCAAGCAGCGCCTGCTCAACGATGGAGCGCAGTCCGCGGGCGCCAGTCTTGCGCTCAAGCGCCTTGTGCGCAATCGCATCGAGTGCGGCCGGGCGAAACTCCAGTTTGATGCCATCCATCTCGAACAGCTTCTGGTATTGCTTGACCAGCGAATTCTTGGGCGCCGTGAGAATTTCGATCAGCGCGGGCTCATCAAGTTCTTCCAGCGCGGCGACCACCGGCAGACGGCCCACCAGTTCGGGAATCAGGCCGAACTTGACGAGATCGTCCGGCTGAGCCTGAAGGAAAGTCTCGGAGACACTGCGCTCAGACTGAGTTTTGACCGTGGCCGAAAAACCGATGCCCGACTTCTCGGAACGATTGCGGATCACCTTTTCCAGACCGTCGAACGCCCCGCCGCAGATGAACAGAATATTGGTCGTATCGACCTGGATGAAATCTTGATTGGGATGCTTGCGCCCGCCTTGTGGCGGCACCGAGGCCATCGTGCCTTCGATGAGTTTGAGCAAAGCCTGCTGCACGCCCTCGCCCGACACATCCCGCGTGATGCTGGGGTTGTCCGATT
>NZ_JBYCKI010000058.1:0-10981 GCF_057473305.1 Thiomonas sp. TH-17 | reverse complement strand
GATCTGGCCAATCAGGGCGTGCAGTTCAAGGCCTGCAACAACACCCTGACCTTCCTCAAGATTCCGCAAAGCGAACTGGTACTCGAAGCCACGGTGGTGCCAGCCGGGGTTTATGAACTGGTCAAGCTGCAGTCTGAGGGTTGGTACTACATCAAGCCCTGAGGCAGCCTCACCGGCAGGCTACCGCCTGCCTTGTGTGACCCGGATCACACAGCAGGCCCCATCCTCTGCCCAGTTTTGACAGCGCTCAAGCGTGGCAAATTCCTGCTGGTTCTCCCGAATGTATCTATTTGCTACATTTCGATACCTTTTGCGTCAGATCAAAGAATTTTGATGTCTTTCGGTCTGCCGCTCTATCTCTTATCAAGGAGGCATCGAATGTTGCGCAAACTGTTGTTGACGACGTCCCTGCTCTGCGCCGCGGGCGCCGTGCAGGCGGCCGATCTGGTGACGCCGGGCCAGTCACTGGCCGCCACCTGCTTCAACTGCCACGGGCCACACGGCGTGTCCACCGCAGCCATTCCCTCGCTGGCCGGGCGCACCTCGGCGTCGATCGTGGAGACCATGGCGGAATACAAGACGGGCAAGCGCACCGGCACCATCATGCCGCAGATCGCCAAGGGTTACACCGACGCCCAGATCCAGCTCATCGCCACCTACTTCGCGCAACAGAAACCCTAAGGACGCCTCCATCATGCAATCACGTCGCAAATTCCTGGCAGGCGCCGCCACTGTGGGCGCCATCGGTCTCGCACCCGCGCTGTCGGGCTGCGCCAGCACCACCCGCAGCGCTGCGGGCAAGGGCAAGGTCGTCATCGTCGGCGCCGGTTACGGCGGCTCGACTGCGGCTAAATACATCCGCGAATGGTCGGGCAACGCTATCGAGGTGACGGTCGTCGATCCGGGCGATGTCTTTATCTCCTGCCCCGTTTCCAATCTGGTCATCGCCGGCGCCAAGTCCATGCAGGACATCACCACGTCCTACGACGCCCTGCGCACGCGGCATGGCGTGAAATGGGTCAAGAGCATGGTGGAGAGCATCGACCCTGCCGCGCACACCGTGAAGCTCGCCAACGGCGACACGCTGAAGTACGACAAGCTCGTGGTCTCGCCCGGCATCGATCTGATGTTCGATACGGTGAAGGGTCTGAAAGCTGCGAATGAAGCGGGCAAACTGCTCATTTCCATGAAGGCCGGCCCCGAGACCGTGGCGCTGCGACAGCAGATCGAGTCCATGCCCGACGGCGGCGTGTTCGCCCTGTCGGTGCCCAAAGCCCCGTTCCGCTGCCCGCCCGGCCCTTATGAGCGCGCCACGCTGGTGGCGGCCTACTTCAAAAAGCACAAGCCCAAGTCCAAGGTCATCATCTTCGACGCCAACGACAAGGTGCAATCGAAAGAGCCGTTGTTCAAGAAAGCCTGGGCCGAAATGTATTCGGGCATGGTGGAGTACGTGCCCGACCACAACGTGGTGGGGGTGAACGCTCAGACCATGGAAATCGAGTTCGAAGTGGACAGCCCGGTGAAGGCCAATGTGATCAACGTCATTCCGCAGCAGCGCGCGGGGGTCATTGCCCAGCGGACCGGGCTGGCCAATATGAACGGTCGCTGGTGTGCGGTGAACTACATGACCTTCGAATCGACGGTGCACAAGGACATTCATGTGCTGGGCGACTCCATCCAGATCTCGCCGCTCATGCCCAAATCGGGTCACATGGCCAACCAGCAAGCCAAGGTCGCAGCGGCGGCTATTGTGTCCATGCTCTACGACCAGCCGGTCAACAACCATCCAGTGGTGATGAACACCTGCTACAGCATGGTGAGCTTCGACAAGGCGATTCACGTCGCCACGGTGCACCAGTACAACGAGAAGGAAAAGACCTATCTCACCGTTCCCGGCTCGGGCGGCATTTCAGCCGAGTTGTCCGATCTGGAGGCGCACTACGCCGAGGCGTGGGCCGCCAATATCTGGCGCGACAGCTTGTCCTGAACCAGGCCCACGCACAGCAGGGTCTGGGCTTGCCCGGATTGTGCGGTGCGTGGTTCACAGGCATCATGGCAGGGTCGATCTGAAGTCGGCCCTTTCTTTTTCGCGGCAACGCCATAAGAGCGCAACGCGACAACCATCCCAAGGAGGAGACAAATGGAAAACACACCGAATCGCCGCAAGGCGCTGGCTGCGGCAACTGTTGGCGCCGCTGCACTCATGGTCAGCACCACCGCGCGCGCGCAAGGCCGCGCAGACAAGGAAGGGCCCGTGAAGGTCGTTTATCACGTCACGCAGGGTGACTCACAGGGTTCGCGCTGCCTGGGCAATGTGCGCAACCACTTGGCCGCCGATCCCACCGCGAAAATCGTCGTTGTTGGTAACGGGGCCGGTATCGATTTCATGCTCAATGGCGCGGTGGATGGCAAAGGTGCCGAGTTCGCCGGGCTGATCGGCGGCCTCGCAGCGCAGGGCGTGTCGTTCCGCGTGTGTAACAACACCCTGACCTCGCGCAAAATCCCTAAAGATCGCGTGCTGCTCGATGCCACCATCGTGCCTTCCGGCGTGGCCGAGGCTGCCAATCTGCAATATCGCGAGGGCTACGCCTACATCTGCCCTTGAGCCTTCGCTGTTCAAACGGCTCATCCAGCGGGAGGCAGCACCGATAATGTGCCGGTGACCTCCCCTGCCCCCCGAATCGCCCCCCCTTCCGCCCAGCGCCCCTTGTGGCGCGACCTGATCGCCTGCGCGCAATTGATCGGCGCGGTGCAGGCGGGCGCTTCACTTTCCACCGCCTTGCCCCAGACCGCAACGCGCGGCAAGTGGGATGCTAGCCAGCGCGGCGCAGCGCAGGCGCTGAGCTTTGCCGTCTTGCGCCATCTCGGCACGGTGCGGGCCTTGCTGGCCGATCTGCAGCCCAAACCGATCCGCCCGCCCCTGCTGCGCGATGTCTTGCAGACCGCGCTGGCGCTGCTCCTGCCGGGTGCCCCCGCGCACTACGCCGCACACACCGTGGTCAATCAGGCCGTCGAAGCATGCAAGCGCACGCCTTCGCTAAGTCATGCCCAGGGGTTTGCCAACGCCTTGCTGCGACGCTTTGTGAGCCGGACAGCCGACATCGAAGCGGTGCGAATGAGCACCCTGGAGGCGAGATGGAATCATCCGGACTGGTGGGTGCAGGCCCTGCAATCGGCCTATCCCGCCGACTGGCAAAGCGTGCTCGAAGTCGCGCAGCGACAGCCTGCCATGACGCTGCGGGTGAACCCCCGGCTTCAGTTGCGCACCGACTATCAGGCCGCGCTCGCTGCGAGCGGGCTGCCGTGCACGGCGCCAGACGACCCCCTGCTTGACCAGGCGCTCATTCTGAAGCAGGCAGTGGCGGTTGAGCGTCTGCCTGGCTTCGAGCAGGGCTGGGTGAGCGTGCAAGACGCCGCAGCGCAATACGCCGCCGCCCTGCTCGACGTACAGCCGGGCCAGCGCGTGCTCGACGCCTGCGCCGCGCCGGGCGGCAAAACCGCGCATCTGCTCGAACGCTGCGATTGCGACCTGCTCGCCCTCGACAAAGACGCTCAGCGTTTGCGTCGGGTGGAAGACACGCTCGGCCGCCTCGGTCTGCAGGCGCACACCCTCACAGCCGACGCCGCCCATCCCGCTGCCTGGTGGAACGGTCAGCCCTTCGACCGCATTCTGCTCGACGCGCCCTGCAGCGCCTCGGGCATCGCCCGCCGCCATCCCGACATCCGCTGGCTGCGTCGCGCCGCCGACATTCCCGCGCTCGCCGCCACGCAAGCCGCGCTGCTCGACGCGCTCTGGCCGCTGCTGCGGCCCGGCGGCAAGCTGCTGTACGTCACCTGTTCGGTGTTCCCGCAGGAGGGTGTGGAGCAGGCCCGGGCCTTCCTCGCCCGCCATGCCGATGCGATAGCATCGCCCGCGCCGGGGCAGTTGCTGCCGCAGGAACCCGCGCCCGATCAGACCGGGGATCACCCTGGCGCTGCGCTTCATTCGCAAGATGGGTTCTTCTACGCCCTGTTCATCAAAGCATCGTGAAAACCCGCCCCGCCTCCCCAGACCCCATGCGCCGCAAGCTGCTGCGCAATGGCTTACTGCTGGCCGCCGGCGTCAGCCTGATCTCGCGAGCCCGGGCCACCACGGTCGATACCGAACCGCTCATGCTGACCATGAGCCCGGAGGGCTTGTTTGTCACGACGGCCGCCGTGTTCGCCTTGCCGCGCAGCCTCGAAGACGTGCTTCACCGCGGCATTGCGCTTTATTTCGAGACCGTGGTCACCGTGGTGCGCCCGCGCTGGTACTGGTTCAACGAGGACATCGCTCAGGCCCGGCGCGAAGTGCGGCTGGCCTATCAGCCGCTGCTGCAGCGTTACCGCGTCTCCGTGGGCGGGCTACAGCAGAACTATGACAGTCTCGACGAGGCGCTGGGCGTGGTGCAGCGCACCCGACATCTGCGCGTGGCCGAGCCCTCGCAGATGGCTTCCGGTCAGACCTACCAACTCGATGCGCGGTTCAAGCTCGATCTGTCGCAGCTGCCACGGCCGTTTCAGCTCAACGTCTCTTCTCAGTCGGACTGGAAAATCGAAGCCGCCTTCCCGCCGCAACCCTTCGTGTGGACGCCATGACCCGGCCGAGCGGCAATGCCTGGGACAGCCGCACCTCGCGCTGGGCCATGCGCATGGCGCTGGCGCTGGGGCTGCCGCTGGCGGTATTCCTCGTTTTTCTGCTGGCGGTATCAACCGACAACACGGGGCAGCCCAGCCCGTTCTTTGCCTGGCTGTACTGGATCAATTTTGTCGTGGCGGGGGTGTTGCTGCTGGTCGTGCTGGCGCTCGGCCTGCGGCTGGGCTGGCGCCTGCACAAGCGGCGCTTCGGCAGCCGTCTGCTGTTCAAACTCGCTGCGGTGTTCGCCTTGGTCGGCGTGCTGCCCGGGGTGGTGATCTACACCGTGTCTTACCAATTCGTTGCCCGCAGTATCGAGACCTGGTTCGACGTCAAGGTGGAGGGCGCACTCAGCGCGGGCCTGAACCTGGGGCGCACCACGCTCAATGTGCTGCAGAACGATCTGCAGACCAAGGCCCGCAACCTGTCGGTACAGATCGCTGATGACCCGACCCTGCTGTCTCCGCTCTCGATGGAGCAGCTTCGGCAGCAACTCGGGCTGCAACAGATCACCGTGTTCGATGGCAATGGCACGGTGCTCGTCACCGCGGGCGGAAACCCGTTCTCGCTGGTGCCCGATCTCCCCGGCCCGAACAGCATGCGGCAACTGCGCACCATGGGCTCCATCGCAGACATCGAAGGCGGCGATGACGGCGCCAGTCAGGCCCCGCAGACGCTGAAGCTGCGGGTGGTGATCGGTCTGCCCACGCGCAATTTCGTCCTGCCCGGGCATGGGCGCTATCTGCAACTCATCCAGAACGTGCCGCAAGCCATCTCCAGCAGCGCCCTCGAAGTGCAGCGCGCGTATGGCGAGTATCAGGAGCGCGCCCTGGGCCGTGAGGGCCTGAAGCGCATGTACATCTCCACGCTCACGCTCACACTGTTCCTCGCCGTGTTCCTGGCGGTGCTGCTGGCTGTGGTGCTGGGCAATCAGTTGGCCAAGCCGCTGCTGCTGCTGGCCGACGGCATGAAGGCCGTGGCCGAAGGGGATCTGCGGCAGAAGCCCAACTTCCAGCGCAATGACGAACTTGGCGTGCTGGTGCGCTCGTTCAATGCCATGACCAACCAGCTCGCCGAAGCTCGGGCGCAGGTGCAGTTCAATCACGATGCACTTGAGGCGTCGCGCGCTTATCTGCAAAGCGTGCTCGACAACCTCAGCGCGGGCGTTTTGGTCCTGGGCAGCGATCAGCGCCTGGCCCTGGCCAACCCCAGCGCCACCCGGCTGCTGCGCGCGCCACTGCAAGGACTCATCGGCCAGCCGCTGAACCAGCACCCCAGCCTGCAAGCCCTGGCGCAGATCATCGCCGAGGCCTTTACTTCGCTCGACGAACAAGAGGATGCCGGACCCAGCCCGCACTGGCTGCAGCAGATCGAGTACCTGCTGCCGGGCAGCGACGCCACCATCACTCTGCTGGCCCGGGGCGCCCGGCTGGCCTTGCCCGGACAGCCCGCGTCGGTCGTTGTGTTCGACGACATCTCCGAGGTCATCTCCGCACAGCGCTCGATCGCCTGGGCCGAAGTGGCCAGGCGACTGGCGCACGAAATCAAGAACCCGCTCACGCCCATCCAGCTTTCGGCCGAGCGCCTGCAAATGAAGCTGGCCGCCAAACTCGAAGGCGCCGATCGCGACATGCTCCAGCGCAGCACCACCACTATCGTCAACCAGGTTCAGGCCATGCAGCACATGGTCAACGACTTTCGCGATTACGCACGGCTGCCCGCCGGCAAGCCCGAGGTCATGAACCTCAACGACCTCATCCACGACGTTCTCAATCTCTACACCAGCCTGCCCGCGTTTGACGGCGCCAGCCCTGACGAACAGCCGCAGGTGCGGGCCGATCTCGCCGCCGATCTGCCCCACATTCTCGGCAACGCCACACAACTTCGGCAGGTCATTCACAACCTGCTGCAAAACGCCATTGATGCCGTCGCCGCGCAGCCCGAGCGCAAGGTGCGCATACGCACCGAGGCGCTGCCGACGCCGTCTGGCGCCGCCCTGCGCGTGCGCCTGAGCGTGAGCGACAACGGCCCCGGCTTCAGCGACAAAATCCTGAACCGCGCCTTCGAGCCCTATGTCACCAGCAAGCCGCGGGGCACCGGTCTGGGTCTGGCCGTGGTGAAAAAAATCGCAGAGGAACACCACGCCCGCATCGAGATTCAGAACCTGCAGTCAGAGGGGTCGGTTTGCGGCGCGCGCGTTTCCCTTATATTCCCTGGGCTGGCGCAACAACATTCTGTGGACGCGCCCCAGCAGCACGCGTGAGAGTGAGTCGGTATGGCAAGCATTTTGGTAGTTGACGATGAGATGGGAATTCGGGAGTTGCTCTCGGAAATTCTCAATGACGAAGGGCACAACGTATCGCTGGCCGAAAACGCCGCGCAGGCCCGGCAGCTGCGCGCCCAGGCCCGGCCCGACCTCGTGCTGCTCGACATCTGGATGCCCGATACCGACGGCGTATCCCTGCTCAAAGAATGGTCCAGCAGCGGACAGCTCACCATGCCGGTCATCATGATGTCCGGTCACGGCACCATCGACCACGCCGTAGAAGCCACCCGCATTGGCGCCATGGCCTTTCTCGAAAAGCCCATTGCCTTGCAGAAGCTCCTGCAATCCGTCTCGCAAGCGCTCACCAAACCCGTCGCCCGCAGCGCCAGCGGCGTCAACCCCGCATCACCACTCGCGGTCATGCCCGGCGTCAACGCCGTGCAGGTGCAACAACCCGTGACCCTACCCGCAGAACGTGCCTTTCTGCTCGACCGCCCCTTGCGCGAAGCGCGCGATGAATTCGAACGCGCCTATTTCGAATTTCACCTCACCCGCGAAAACGGCAGCATGACCCGCGTGGCCGAGAAAACCGGGCTCGAACGCACGCACCTCTATCGCAAGATCAAACAACTCGGAGTGGATCTCGGCCGCGGCTCGCGCAACAGAAGCGAGCCTGCCTCCGTCCCGGAAGACGAAGCCATTGCGCATCTGGACCCCTCTGCCGAATAAGCCGCGGCGAACCGGACATTGCGAGTGTCCTGAAAAGTTTTGCTAGGATGTTCGTTTTTCGAAAATGCTGCGCTCCAAAAAATGGCTTTTGAGCATGCAGCCTCACAAATTTTGGCCAGGTAGCTCAGTTGGTAGAGCAGCGGATTGAAAATCCGCGTGTCGACGGTTCGATTCCGCCCCTGGCCACCAATGAAATCAAACAACTTAGCCCCGTCCCAGTGACGGGGCTTTTGTTTTTTGAGTCAGCACAAGTGATCCAAGAGCGCAAAGGGCGCTAAGGCCTCCCCTCATCGGGAGGCCTTTTTGTTTCGCGCTGGATGTGCTTTCATTGTGCGCAACATGTCGACTCAAACCCCTTCGTCCATTCCGTCTCACATTCCTGATGCCCTGGATCTTGCTGAGTCCATCCGCCGTGGCGAGTGTGATGCGGCGGAGGTCTTGCAAAGCGCCATCGCGCGCTGTGATGCGGTCAATCCGCGAATCAATGCCGTCATCGGAGATTTGCGCGAGCACGCCAAAGCGGAGTTGAAGCAAGCGCGCACCGGGGATGCCCCGTTTGCGGGTGTTCCGTTTCTGCTCAAGGACCTGGGCATGGATCTGGCCGGGTACGGCACCAGCCAGGGCAATGCAATGTTGGCCCGCAGACCGGCTGCGCAGACCGACGCGGTCGTGCGGCGATGGGAGCAGGCCGGGCTGTTGATTTTCGGCAAGACCAATGCGCCGGAGCTGGGCTTGAAGGCCATCACCGAGCCGGTGGCGTTTGGGCCGACGCGCAATCCGTGGAATCTCGACCACACGCCCGGCGGCTCTTCTGGGGGCACAGCGGCTGCGGTGGCGGCGGGCATTGTGCCGGCTGCAGCGGCGGGAGACGGCGGAGGGTCGATCCGCATTCCGGCGGCTTATTGCGGTCTGTTCGGGCTCAAACCCTCGCGCGGGCGCGTGAGTTGTGCGCCTCAGTTCGATGAGCAGTGGGAAGGAGCCGTCAGCACCCATGCGATTTCCCGCACGGTACGCGACAGTGCGGCACTGCTTGATGTCATCGTGGGCGACGAGCCGGGCGATCCGTTCATCGTTCGGCCACCGGCCCGGCCCTTTTCGCAGGAGCTGCAGCCGCCAACACAACGGCTGCGCATTGCGCTGAGCACGGCCTCTCCCATTGGCGGCGCGGTTGATGCGGCCTGGTCGCGCGCCGCTTCGGACTGCGGGCAACTGCTGCAATCGCTGGGGCATCACGTCGAATGGGTCGACCCCGTGGGTGACGGCCTGCAACTGGCGCGCGATTACCTCACGATGTACTTCGGGCAGGTGGCGGCGCAGTTAACCTGGTGGCAGCAGCAGGGTGTTCCTGCTTCGGCTTTCGAGACGGACACCCAAGCCCTGGGGCTCATCGGACGCGGTCTTGCCGCGGGCGACTATGCCCTGGCGCGTGCGCGATGGAACACCCCGATGCGCGCGCTAGGCCAGTTGTTCACGCGCTTCGATCTCTACCTCACGCCCACCTGCGCGCAGCCTCCGGCACGCATCGGCGAGCTGGCGGCGCCAAGGTGGCAGCGCACGGCCTTGCAACTGATTCTGCAGTTCGGGCTCGGCGGGGTGTTGCGCCGCAGCGGTCTGGTGGAGCAACTCGCCTTCGACAACCTGCACCGCACCCCGTTCACCCAACTGGCCAACCTCACCGGCACGCCGGCCATGTCTGTGCCGTGGGCCTTGGACGACAACGGCTTGCCCGTAGGCGTGCAGTTCGGGGCGGCCTGGGGGCGTGAAGATTTGTTGTTTCAACTGGCCACTCAGCTGGAGCAGGAACGCGCTTGGGGGCATTGGCGGCCGCCCGTCTTTGCCGCATGAAAAAAGGACGCCGAGGCGTCCTTTTTTGCGTACCGACCGGCGTCAGGCCGAGGCCAGCTGCAGGCGCGGCTTGAGCAGCATCTTGCCAAACAGGCGGAAGTACACCTGAATGGTCTTGAGTTGCACGGCGATCAGGGGCGCCATGAGCAGGAAATAAGCCCACGAACCTGCCCCCACCAACTTGGGCATCACCAGACCGAAGTTGATGAAGAACATGCCGAAGACGAAGAACGCCACGCCGGGGCAGATCAGCGCGAAGGCGCCCGCGTTGGACTTGGCGCCGCCGGCATAGTCGGCAAAGTAATTGAGCTTCTTCATGACCGCATAGCCGATCAGGCCGAAGATCACCTGCAGCGACACGACTACCGTGGTGAACAGCAGCAGATCCGTCGGATGGTTGGTGTTGCCGAATTGATGCGACAGGCCCATGGACCAACGAATCCAGGTGATGCCCAGCAGAGTGAGAATGGGAATGACGATCCACAGACTGCCGGCGGCCTGCGGCTGAATGCCGTGGCGCAGAATGGCGTCAAAGCCGAGCACGATCTTGATGAGCAGCAGCAGCAGCGCCGCACTGGCGAAGAAGATCGACAGCACCATGGCGATGGCGTTGATCTCACGGTGATGGCTCATGGCGCCGGGCGCGGCCAGGCCCACGGCAATCATCGCCAAAGCAAAGATCGACACCATCGGCGCCAGCGAGTTGTTCTCGGCGAAGTCGAACTGCGCATGCACGAACAGCCGGGTGAAGTAGGCGCCGAGAATGCGCAGGGCATAGATGCCCACGGCGAGGAAGGCGGCTATCGCGCCCGGATACATCCACTCCACCACGCTCCACAAATTCGGCACGAACACTGCGCCAAGGACGAAGGCGACATTGATGGTCATCGCCAGGGTCAGCGGCACAGCCATGAGGCTGATTTCGGCGTTGGAGGTCAGCAGCTTTTGGTAAGCAGCGGTCTGGCGGAACAATTTGAACTCGCGCAGATTCCACGCCAGCAGCCAGAAATGCAGCACGGCAAACAGGATGATCGCCGCCAGATCGATGGCGATCAGCGCCGAAGTGAGCGGATTGCCCCCGGCCGTGAGCGCGGGCCACAGGTGATTGAACGTCACCATCGGCGTGTCCGGATGCGGCAGCAGGAACATGGGATAGATGAAAAACGACACCGCAAGCCCACCGGCGCCCAGTGCGGCGAGGAAGTACATCGGTGAATAGCGTTCTCGGAGGTTGTTGACCAGCATGGTGGTTCTCCTGGGAGAAAAAGGTGGGGGGATTGCGCAACGCGCGACATTCAGAAGCTTGGCGTTGCAAGACGTTACAAATACAGGGTGGAGTATATAAATTCAAGCCCTGCGATGTTTGATGATTCGCAATTCCCACAAAATTCCTCCCGGAAAATCAAGGAGTTTTATCGTTACGGCGGGCGGGTCTGTGACTTTGATCGCAAATTCAGTCTGCGAAAAAAACCTCGCTCACCCAGAGG
>NZ_JBYCKI010000057.1:0-12489 GCF_057473305.1 Thiomonas sp. TH-17 | reverse complement strand
CGCGCTCGTCCGTCAGGCTGCGTCGGTGGCGGTGCGCAGTTGGCGGGCCAAGGTGGCGATCTGGACCTTTTCGCGATCCAGGTCGAGACGGACGCCGGCGTACTCGGAGGCCAAGGCGGCCTGTGCGACGGCCTGCTGCCTCAGCTTTCCGCAGGAGTTCTGCGCCACGGCAGCAAGAGTTTTCTGCAGCCGGATCGCCACTTCGAGCAGGCCTGCCGCGTCGCGCGAGAGCGGGCCGAAGGCATCTTGGATGAAATCGGCCTCGTCGATGGCAGGGACGGTCACGCGCGGGTAGCGCGGCGGCTTGTCGTCGTGAGTGGCGGCGCTGGCCTGGGGGGGGGTGCGCGATGAGCACGCGCCCCAGCACGCTGAGTATGGCGATGCCGGTGCCGGGATCGTTGACCGCGGGCGACAGAGCGCGCAGCGCGATCTCGCTGAGCACGATGAGGCCGTGCCGCGGGTCTTGCAGCATGTTGCGTTCCTTGGCCACGTCGAAGGCCGCCCGAAGGTCGTCCAGCGCCTGGCGATCGGGCATGGCGTCGCACAGCACGGCCAGCGGCCGCGCGGGATGGGCATAGACGCCGGGTCTTTCGCGCAGATGCACTGCCCCGCCCAGGCGCTCGGCGACGCGGTCGAGCGCCGCCATGTCCACGCTGCGCAGATAGCCGACCGAGGTGGCCGTGATGACCACGCCCGGCGGCGACGCTCCGGGCTCTGCCAGCACGCCGCCCATGGCCGGATCGGCACGGTATTGCGCGAAAGCGGTGTCTGCCGCCTGCTCGACGGTCTGTATGGTGTGCGACATGCGCCCGATCTGCGAGAGGGTGTTCACCCAGGCCAGCAGCCGGAAGATCAGGTGGGCGAGGACGGCCATCGTCACCAGCAGCAGCACGAAGCGACCGGCCGAGCCGTAGTAGCCGATACCCAGAGCGGTCAGCGCCACGATCGAGTAGATGAAGGTGGACAGAAAGGCGGCGATGGCGGTCTGCGCATCATCGTTGGCGCGCACTAACCGGGTGGCCCGCGGCGTGGCGCCCGACGAGGCCGAGGCGAAAGCAGACACGAGGATGGAGAGCGAGAACGTGCTGACCGCAAGCATGCTGCTGGCAATGACCGTGAGGATGGTCTTGAGCGCCGAGGGATCGATGCCCGGAACGAAGCGGTCGGGCAGCAGATAGTCAGCAGCCGAGGCCAGCAGGGCCACCCCCACGGCCAGAACACTCCACCAGGCCGGGCGGAACCAGAGTTGCTCGCGCAGGCGTGCACGCCAGAGGGCGAGGCGGCTGGAGCTCCAGTTGGGTCGCAGGCGCTGCCAGAGGCTTGGTTTCGGGGTCGAGGTCGACATGGGTTGATCGGGTCAGGACGCCATGCCTGCCGTGCCGAGCGCGCGGGCCAGATCGTCGATCAGGTCTTGCGGGTCTTCGAGGCCAATGGCCAGCCGCACCAGGCCGCCAGCGTGGGGCCAGTGGGTCGACGGGCGCATCAGTTGCACGTCATAGGGCACGGCCAGGCTGACCGGGCCGCCCCAGGAGTAGCCGATCTTGAAGAGCTGCAAGGCGTCGACGAAGGCATCGACCTGAGCGGCGGTGTAGCGCGCATCGAACACCGCGCTGAACAACCCAGCCGCGGCGGTGCAGTCGCGCTGCCAGTGCGCGTGACCGGGGCTGCCGGGCAGCGCAGGGTGGAGCACCTGCGCGACTGCAGGCTGGTCTTGCATCCACAGCGCGATGCGCCGCGCGCTGGCGTCGTGCGCGGCGTAGCGCAGCGGCAGGGTATGCAGGCCGCGCAGCACACGGGCGACGTCGTCTGCGCCCACGCCCAGCCCGAGCCGCATATGGGTGAGCAGCAGGCGTTCGTGCAGGGCATCGTCGCGGGTGGTCACGCTGCCCATGAGCAAGTCGGCGCCGCCGCTCTGGTATTTGGTCAGCGCTTGCATCACCACATCCACGCCGAGATCGAAGGGCTGCAGGGCAATGCCGGCAGCCCAGGTGGCGTCGATGGCGGTGTGGATGCCGTGCTGCCGCGCCACGGCGATGAGGCCGCGCAGGTCGGGCATTTCCATCGTCACCGAACCGGGCGCCTCCAGCCAGAGCAGCTTGGTTTGCGGCGTGATGAGGGCGGCGAGTTCGTCCGGCGTGCAGCAGGCGTCGTAGAGCCGGTGCTCGATGCCCCAGGCGCCGAGGAAGCGTTCGGCCAGCTCGCGGCTCGGGCCGTACACATTGCCCGGCAGCAACACGGTGTCGCCCTGTTCCAACAAGGCGAGATCGACCAGGGCGATGGCCGCAAGACCCGAGGGGCAGAGCACGCAGTGGCGCCCGCCATCGAGTGCGGCCAGACGCTCTTCCAGTATGAACGTGGTGGGGGTGCCGTGCAGCCCGTAGGTATAGCCGGCCTTGCTGCGCCAGTCGCGTGCGCGCATGGTCGCCACATCCGGGAAGATCACGGTGGAGGCATGGTGCACGCCGGGCTCCACCGCGCCAAAACCAGTCGGCGGCTGATACGGGTGATGTTGCAAACGGGTGGATAAATGTTGCATTTCGGAGGACGACTGGGGTTTTTGGTCTAATTGGGGCTCTTGTTGACTCGACATGGATTGGGCTCCGCGATGTTTGGATCTTGTTTTCGTTGACTTGCCTGGGCCATCGCCCTCGCCGCAAGACAGCGTGAAGCATAGGCCGAATGCGAGCCCGCTCCGACACCCACTCCTTGGATCCTGACCCTGCGTCTTTGTTGCCCGGCCCTTTGTTGCCCGGTCTTTTGTTCCTTAAGCTCTGCACCGGGTTTGCAACCACCGTACAGCGCTCTGCGCAGCCCTTGCGCACCGGCCGCCCCGCCTGCCCGATCTCGCCCTTTTCCTCTGAACGCCCCCGATGGGCCGCTTCACTGGCGGCTGTGTTTTTCCGTGTTTCGTCCGCTCTGGAGCGCCCGTCATGGAAGTGCTGATTCTGTTCGGTCTGATTCTGCTCAATGGTCTGTTCGCCATGTCGGAGATCGCGCTGGTCACCGCGCGCCGTGCCCGACTCATGGCGCTGGCCGAAGCCGGCAATGAAAACGCCCGCACCGCGCTGCATCTGGCCGAGCAGCCCACGCGGCTGCTGTCCACGGTGCAGATCGGCATCACCTCCATCAGCGTGCTCAACGGTATTTTGGGTGAGGCGGCGTTTTCCGAGCCGGTGGCCAACTGGCTGATCTCGCTGGGCCTGCTGCCCAAGTTTGCCGGGGTGTCGGCCACGGCCATCGTGGTGCTGATCATCACGTTTGCGTCCATTGTTATTGGCGAACTGGTGCCCAAGCGGCTGGGGCAACTCGCGCCCGAGCGCATCGCCATGGTGATGGCGCGCCCCATGACCTGGATAGCACGCGGCGCGGCGCCCTTCGTCAAGCTGCTGTCCATTTCCACCGACCTGCTGCTGACCTTGCTGCGCGTGCGTCACAACACCATGCCGCAGATGACCGAGGCCGAGATCAACGAGGTGCTCGAAGAGGGATCAGACGCCGGGGTGATCGAAGAGCAGGAGCACGAGATGGTGCGCAATGTGTTCCGCCTCGACGACCGGCAGATCGCCTCGCTGATGACGCCGCGCAACGAGATCGAATATCTCGACGTCGATCAGCCGCTGGGCGAAAACCTGAACAAGATCGCGCAGTCCACGCATTCGCGCTTTCCGCTGGTCAAGCGCGGGCTGGAGGAAGTGGTCGGCATCGTCTCGACGAAGGATTTGCTGGGCCGGTTCATCCGTCGCGAAAGCATCGACGATCTGAGCAAGGCCGCCATTCCCGCGACCTTCGTGCCCGAAAGTCTGACCGGGCTGGAACTGCTGCAGACCTTCCGCCAGAGCGCCGAGCACACCGCCATGGTGATCGACGAATACGGCCAGACCATGGGCATCGTCACCGTGCAAGACTTGATGGAAGCCATTGCGGGCGAGTTCAAGTCGCATCCGTCCGAAGAGCCCTGGGCGATGCAGCGCGAAGACGGCTCGTGGCTGATGGACGGTCTCATCACCGTGGACGATCTCAAGACCCGCCTGCATCTCGCCCACCTGCCCGACGAGGAAAAGCAGCGCTACAACACCCTCTCGGGCATGCTCATGCTGCTGCTCGCGCGCCTGCCGGCCACCGGCGACATCGTGCATTGGGGCGACTGGAATTTCGAGATCGTCGATATGGACGGCAAACGCATCGACAAGGTGCTGGTGCAACGCCGCCCCACCGAAGCCGCAGACGAATTCTCCGACCCCGGCGAAGGGCGTGACTCGCGGCTTTGAAGGTCAGTGCGGCACCCGCGTTCGTGGGGCGCCGCACCCGTGATGCTTCTGATCCCACCCCATGCTGCACGACGCCCTGCTCCTCCTGCCGGACTTCATCCTGATCGTGCTGGGGCTGCTGCTCGTGCGCTTCACCGCGCTCAACCGCAGCGTGTGGGACGGGGTGGAGCGGCTGGTGTATTTCGTGCTGTTTCCGGCGCTGCTGTTTTCCACCACCAGTCGCGGCCATGCCAGCCTGGGCGACACGCGGGACTTCGTCATCGCCGGGGCTGCCATGCTGCTCATCGGCATCGGCCTGTCGTATCTGGCCTTCTGGTCGCGCAAGGCCGACCGGCGTTGCGTGGCCAGCGGCGTGCAGACCGCCTTTCGCTTCAATTCCTACATTGCTCTGGCCGTCGCCGATCGGGTGGGCGGCCCGCCCGCGGTGTCGCTGGTCGCGGTGCTCATCGCCGTGGGGGTGCCGCTGTGCAATGTCGCGGCGGTGTGGGCGCTGGCGCGTCATGCGCAAAGCAATGTCTGGCGCGAACTGTTGCGCAACCCCCTGCTCATCGCCACCGTCGCCGGGCTGACGGTGCACAGCCTCGGCCTGTCGCTGCCCGAGCCCATCGTGCCCGCGCTGGATCGGCTCGGCCATGCCTCCATCGCGCTGGGGCTGATGACCGTGGGCGCCGGTCTGCAATGGCGCGGCCTGCACCGGGAATTGCCGGTGGGTCTGTGGTTTCTGAGTATCCGGCACCTGCTGCTGCCCCTGTCTGCGATGGCCCTGGCATGGGCGTTTCAACTGCCGCCGCTACAGGCCTTGGTGCTGGTGCTGTTCGCTGCCATGCCCACCGCGTCGAGCGCCTACGTGCTGGCGGCCCGCATGGGCGGTGATGGCCCTTACGTGGCCGGCTTGGTCAGCCTGTCCACCGTACTCGGCGCTTTTTCCATTCCGGTCTTTCTCGCCGTGATGCAGCATTGATTTGTCGCGGCCGCGCACACCCCTTTTTGGCTTCGTGATGTAACGCATACTGAGTGTTTCAGTGTGGTTTACAGTGAGATGACATTTTTGCCATGTATCCTTCAAGGATTGAAATGACACTCACTTCCCTGCCTAACATGCCGAATTTCCACGTTATTTTCTGGAGACACGCCGAGGCCGAAGACGCCGTGGGCTCTGCGCAGGGCGACGAGATCGATCTGCGCCGCAACCTCACCAAGCAAGGTCGGCGTGACGCAGCCCAGGTCGCCGGGTGGATCAAATCGCAGCTGCCCAAACCCTGGACGGTGATTTCCAGCCCCGCGCAGCGCGCGCGCCAGACTGCGCAGCATCTCAACGACTATCCGGTGATCGACCCGCGCCTGCGCCCGGAATCGTCGATGGAGGAACTGCTCTCGGTGGTGTCCGAATTTCCGCGCGAAGGCGGCGCACTGGTGCTCGTGGGCCATCAACCCACCCTGGGCCGCGCCGGGCTTTACTGGATCACCGGCTGCGACCAGCAGTTCTCTTTGCGCAAAAGCGGCCTGCTCTGGGCGGTGGAACGCAGCCGCGAAGTCGGCATCCAGCGCAGTCTGCGCGCCTGTGTCAGCGCGGATTTGCTGGGCGATTGAATCCCTGTTCACAACTCGTCAGCTTGCTTGCACTGTCACACCAAATTCACGAGACTTTCACTGAACTGTCACGGCGCGTTCTTATCTTTCACTCACAAGATATGGAGGAAAGACAATGTTCGACGACGAACACGCGCATCCGCTGGAGAGGCGCACTGAACACAACCCGGCGAGCCTGAGCGCCACCGCTGCGCAAGCCTCGCAGAATCTCAGCGTCGCCTGGGCGCGTCATGGCGATGAAGTGCGCGAGGCTCAGCGCCTGCGCTACAAGGTCTTTGTCGAAGAAATGGGCGCGCAGATCAAAACGCCCGAGCCCGGCCTTGACATCGATCTGTTCGATGCCTACTGCGACCATCTGCTGGTACGCGACGGCGACGGACGCCTGATCGGCACCTACCGCGCCCTGCCCCCGCATCAGGCCAAGCGCGTCGGCACGCTCTACACCGAAACCGAATTCGATCTCACCCGCCTGTATCACCTCAAGCCCCGCCTGCTCGAAATCGGTCGCTCGTGTGTGCACCGCGACTATCGCAACGGCGCCGTCATCATGGCGCTGTGGGGCGGCATCGCCACCTATATGCAGCGCCACGGGCTCGATGCCCTGATCGGCTGCGCCAGCATGTCGATGCACTGCGGCGGACATACCGCCGCCAGCCTCTGGGCGCAACTGCAGAAAAGCCATCTGGCCGCGATCGAAGACCGGGTGCATCCGCGTCTCGCCCTGCCGGTGCAGCACCTGCGGCAAGACCTCGCGGTGGAGCCGCCGCCACTGCTCAAGGGTTATCTTCGCGTGGGCGCCAAAGTGTGCGGCGCGCCCGCCTGGGACCCGGACTTCGGCGTGGCCGACTTCCCGGTGCTGCTGCGGCTAAGCCAAGTCAACCGGCGCTACGCGCGACATTTCCTCGGCGAGTAAGCGCCGCCTCAACTGGTTCTCACCATGTCCTGCGGCCGCACCCAGCGGTCGTAGTCTTCCGCACTCACCAGCCCCGAGGCCAGCGCCGCTTCGCGCAGCGTGCTGCCGCTGTGGTGGGCCGATTTGGCAATGGCCGCCGCCTGGTCGTAGCCGATGTGCGGCGCCAGCGCGGTGACGAGCATCAGCGAACGCTGCATCAGCTCGGTGATGCGCGCCCGGTCGGCCTCGATACCGCGCGCCAGATGATGATCGAAGCTGTTCATCGCATCGGCAAGCAGCCGCAGGCTTTGCAGCACGTTGTGCGCGATCAGCGGCTTGAACACATTGAGCTCGAAGTTACCGGAAGCCCCGCCGATATTGATCGCCACATCGTTGCCGAACACCTGCGCGCACACCATGGTGAGCGCCTCGCACTGCGTGGGGTTGACCTTTCCCGGCATGATGGAACTGCCCGGTTCGTTCTCGGGAATGCGAATCTCGCCCAGTCCGCTGCGCGGGCCGGAAGCCAGCCAGCGCACGTCGTTGGCGATTTTCATCAGCGCCGTCGCGAGCGTTTTGAGCGCGCCGTGCAGGAACACCAGCGCCTCGTGGCCCGCCAGCGCGGCGAACTTGTTCTCGGCGCTGGTGAACGGCAGCTCGGTCTGCCGCGCCAACTCAGTGGCCACGCGCACGCCGAAAGAGGCATGGGTGTTGAGCCCGGTGCCCACCGCGGTGCCGCCCACGGCCAGTGCATAGACCGGCCCCAGCGCGGCGTCGACGGCGCGCCTTGCCAGATCGAGCTGGGCGACGTAGCCCGAAAACTCTTGCCCGAGGGTCAGGGGCGTGGCGTCCTGCAAATGGGTGCGGCCGATTTTTACGATGTCGGCGAAAGATTCCGCCTTGGTCTGCAGGGTGGTGCGCAGGGCGATGAGTGCGGGCAGCAGATATTGCACGGTCTGCGCAGCCGCTGCCACATGCATGGCCGTGGGGAAAATGTCATTCGACGACTGCCCCATATTGACCTGATCGTTGGGATGCACGCAGCGCGCCAGACCCACGCCGCCGCCCAGCAGCACCGAGGCGCGGTTGGCGAGCACCTCGTTCATATTCATATTGGTCTGGGTGCCCGAGCCGGTCTGCCAGACCGCCAGCGGAAATTCGTCGGGATAACGCTCGGCAATGACCTCATCGGCCGCCTCGATGATGGCCTGCGCGATGCGCAGATCGAGCTTGCCCAACTCGGCATTCACGCCGGCGCAGGCGCGCTTGACCAGGGCCAGAGCGCGGATGAATTCGCGCGGCATTTTCTCGGTGGAAATGGCGAAATGCTGCAGCGAGCGCTGCGTCTGCGCGCCCCACAGATGCGCCTCGGAGACTTCGATGGGGCCGAACGAGTCGGTCTCGATCCGGTTGCCCTCGCTGGGCTCGGTCGGGTGCTGGAGGGCATTGCCGTTCGGGTTCATTTGACTTCTCCTGAGCTGTTGACGAGTTTGTAGCGCCTGCGCTCCAACATTTCCACTGGCGAGGTTGTGACCGCATCATTCAGCCATCTCGCTGCGGTAAAGTTTGGTCATCTGACTTGCGATTCGATACGGATGTCAGCTTGACCCAGCGCGGGGCGAACTCCTAGACTGCGTAGCAACAACTAAGGCGATGGAGTTCGCCAAAACCGCGCGGGGCTGCCCCAAGCTGATGACTCCTACCTGCTGCAAGCCTTGCAATCGCTTGCGTTTCATGCCAGGGAGGAGCCATGCGCGGTGATGTCATCTTGCAGCAAGTGCGCCAAGTTCTGGCCATTGTGCTGCTCTCGCCTTTGCTGCACGGCTTCATCGTCACGATGGAAGAGAAGGTGCAGCGCGGCCGCGGCCCCAGCGTCTTCCAGCCTTACCGCGATCTGTTCAAGTGGTTCCGCAAAGAGATCGTGGTGCCGCAGACGGCTTCGTGGATTTTCTGGGCCGCGCCCATCGTGGCGTTCTCGGCCATGCTCACGGTGCCCATTCTCATTCCGGTACTGACCAACTATCCGTTGCCGCTCTCCGACATGGGCGACATTCTCGGCGGTGGCCTCATCCTCACGCTCGGCGGCTTCGCCATCCTGCTCGCGGGGCTGGACAGCGGCCATCCCTACGGCGGACTGGGGTCGAGCCGCGAGGCCATGCTCTCCATTCTGGCCGAGCCCACGCTGATCATGGTGTTCGTCGGCATCACCCTGCTGGCGCAGGCCATGCTGCCCTTCGTGGTCAACCATCTGCTGGTGGCCAGCCCGGCGGTGTTCTGGAGCCCGGCACACTTATTCCTGGTTGCGGCCTTCTTCATTTTGCTGACGGTGGAAACCGAGCGCCTGCCCATCCATTCGAGCATCCACTACGAGATCTACATGATCGGCGAGGCGCGCATCCTCGAATATTCCGGCCCGCTGCTGGCGCTGCTGAAGTGGGCCTCGTGGATGAAGCAGGCCATTCTCTACACCATCTTTCTCAACGTGCTCACCATTCCCTGGGGACTGTCGATCAAAGGCACGGCGCTGGGCATTCTGGGCGCCACCCTCGCGCTGCTGGGCAAGTGGGCGCTGGTCGCGCTGATCATGGTGTTCGTCGATACCGCGCAGTCGCGGCTGCGCTTCTACCGCTACCAAGAGCCACTTGCGCTGTCTTTCCTGATGGCGATTCTCGCCATCGTGGCGCGGCAGGTGTGAGGGCCCAACCATGCTGATCTTCCACCTCGGCGGCGTGCAGGCTTCACTCTTCAGCCTGCTGACCATCGTCGCCCTCATCCTGGCGTTCGTCATGCTGGGCTCGCACTGGATCAAGAACCACATTCTGGCGTTTGCCGCGGAGTCGTGGGTGATCGCGGCGCTGTCGGCGGCCATCGGCATCACCGGGCATTACCCGGAGTTAGTGTTCATCGCCGCGCTTACCGCTTTGTTTCGCGGCACGCTGCTGCCCTATCTGCTGGTGCGCATCGTCAACGGGCTGGGGCAGAACCGCGAATTCACGCCGCTGCTGCAGCCTGCATCGAGCATCGTGCTGGGCGGCTTTCTGGTGCTGTTTTCCTATGCGCTGGCGCACAAGCTGGGCGTGCGCATGAATCTGGTGGACAGCATCGCGGTGCTGGCGCTCACCGCCATGTTCTCGCTCAAGCTCATCGGCTTTCTCATGCTGGTGCTGCGGGCGGAGGCGGTGAGTTCCATCCTCGGGCTGCTGGTGATCGAGAACGGTATCTTTCTCGGCTCGCAGATTCTGGTGCCGGGCATGCCCTTGCTGCTGGAAATGGTGATTCTGTTCGACCTGCTGATCGTCGTCTCGACCTTCGGCATGCTGATCCGCTTCCTGCACAAGGAAGTGGGCACCACGAGCAGCCGCGAACTCACCAGGCTGGTGGGGTGAAGCGATGATCTGGAACGCGTTATATGCCATCTGGATCGTCACCGCGCTGGCGATGGCGGGAAGCTGGATCTCGCGCAACAGCCGCGTGGCCGAAGCACTCAACTTGGCTGCGGCGATCATCGATTTCGTGCTGGTCGTCGTGTTGCTCATCGCCACGCCGAGTCAGCCCATCACCGCGCTCAACCATTACCTGCTGCTCGACACCTTCGGCGTGTGGGTGATGTTCTGCCTGGCCATCGTGTACCTGCTGGCCAGCGTGTACGCCATCGGCTATATGCGCTGGATGCACGGCGAAGAAGCGCGGTTGCACCGCTTCTATTCGCTGTTCGCGGCGTTCGCGCTGACCATGTTCTTCGCCCCTGCGCAGAACAATCCCGGCCTGTACTGGATCGCCATCGACCTCACAACAATAGTCAGCGCCTTTCTGGTGGGCTTTCAGCGCGCGCCCGAAAGCATCGAGGCGGCGTGGAAGTACATCGTCATCGTCTCCGCCGGGCTGGGTTTGGCGCTGCTGGGCACGGTGCTGTTTTACTGGGCCGGCACCTTCATCCTCGGCCCGGTGTACGACATGACCTGGGCCAATCTCGCCGCCATCGCCCCCAAGGCCGAACCCTTGCTGCTGATGCTTTCTTTCCTGCTGGTGCTGGTGGGTTTCGGCACCAAGGTGGGCCTGGCGCCCATGCACACCTGGCTGCCGGATGCACACAGCGAAGGCCCGGCTCCCGTCTCCGCCATGCTCTCGGGCGCGCTGCTCAACTGCGCCATGCTGGGCATCGTGCGCTATCTGCACATTCTGCAAGGCACGTCCATTGAAACGATGGCGCGCACAGCCCTGGTCGTTCTGGGCGCATTCAGCCTGCTGGTGGCGGCGCTGTTCATCAGCCGGCAGACCATCATCAAACGGCTGGCGGCGTATTCGAGTGTGGAACACATGGGCGTGATCGCGCTGGGCTTCGGCTTCGGCGGGCCGCTAGGCGTGATCGGCGCGCTCTATCACATGCTCAACCACTCGCTGACCAAATCGCTGGTGTTCTTCGGCGCGGGCAACATGATGCATGCCTACGAGAGCAAGGACATCGCCAGGATTCGCCGCGTGCTGCGCTTCTTTCCGCGCAGCGGTGCGATCTGGCTGGCCGGGGCGGTGGCCATCACCGGGGCGCCGCCCTTCGGGCTGTTTCTGTCGGAGCTGACCATTCTGCGCGGCGGCATGCAGAGCGCCAACCCCTGGGCGGTCTGGCTGATGGCGGTGCTGCTCATCGTCATTTTCATCGGCTTTCTCAACCACTTCCGCGCCATGTTCTTCGGCCCGCGCCCCGACCATGCGCCGCATCTGAAATTGAAATTCGTGCATGTGGCGCCGATGGTGGTGGCGCTGGCCGCCATCCTGCTACTCGGCCTGTGGTGGCTGCCGCCGATCTGGAATCATCTGGCGAGCATCGCCACGCAACTGGGAGGGGTGTGAAATGAAACTACCCCCTGACTCGCTGCGCTCGTTCCCCCCCGAGGGGGGTGTCAGATCCTTCGGAACGGCCGGGCGGAACTGACATGCGCCACTGCGATACCACCCGCCTGAGCCCCGCCGAATTGCTGACGGCGGCCGACAGCTTGCTCACCGAACTGGGCGACACGCCCAGCGCCCACGGACGCATGCAGATGGCCTACGCCTGCGGCTGCATCGATGGCGGCATCGAGGTGATCTACGTCCTCAGCCAGGGCGCGAACCAGCCCTACAAGGTCTGGCGCGTGCGGCCGCAAGATCGCACCCTGCCCTCGCTGGCCAACAAGCTGCCGCTGCTGGGCTGGTACGAGCGCGAAATGATGGACTTGTACGGCCTGCGCTTCGAAGGTCATCCCGAGGCGAACCCGCTGGTCTTGCACGAGGGCGAGCCGCGCGATCCGGCTCCCCTGGCGTCTGGCTTCGACCTCGCGGCCCCGGCAAGAGATTACTCGCCGCTGCCGCCCATCGTGCCGCAGGTGCAGGGACCGGACATCCAGCGTCTGCCTTTCGGGCCGGTACGGGCCGACATCGTCGAGTCGGCGCAGTTTCTGTTTTTCTACATCGGCGAGGGCATCCTGCACTATCACCCGCGGCTGTTCTACAAGCACCGGGCGATGGAGGCGCGCTTTCAGGGCGCCACGCTGGCGTCGGGCGCAGTGCTGGCCGAACGCGCGAGCGGTATCGACTCGGTGGCGCATGCGCTGGCCTATGCCCAGGCCGTGGAGGGCGCAATGGGCTGGCGCGCACCGCCGCGCGCACGCTATCTGCGCGTCGTCCTGGCCGAGCTGGAGCGGCTGTACAACCATCTGCATTACCTCGGTCATCTGTCCAAGACCACCACGCTCAAGGTCGGCG
>NZ_JBYCKI010000056.1:0-38572 GCF_057473305.1 Thiomonas sp. TH-17 | reverse complement strand
TGTGCGGCAGATGCGCGTAGCTGTAGAGCGAGAGCCGGTCGGGCGAGATCTCTATCACCTGATCGAGGGTGCGGGCGAACGAGTCCAGGTTCTGGAACGGCAGGCCGTAGATCAGGTCGAGGCTGATGGAGCTAAAACCGTTGGCGCGGGCGGCGTCGATCACCAGCCGGGTTTCTTCCACGCTCTGGATGCGATTGACCGCCTGCTGCACCTCGGGCGCGAAATCCTGCACGCCCACGCTCATGCGGTTGAAGCCGAGTTGGGCGAGATGCGCCACGCGCGCCTCATTCACCTTGCGCGGGTCGATCTCGATGGAGAATTCGCCGCCGGGCTGCAGGTCGAAATGTTGGCGCGTCATGGCCATCAGCCGCGCGGCTTCCTCGTCATTCAGGAAGGTGGGGGTGCCGCCGCCCCAGTGAAGCTGGGTGACGGGCAGGCGGGTCTGCAAGATGCCTGCAATCAGCCCCAGCTCCTGCTCCACGCTGTCGAGATAGGGCGTGGAGCGGCCGTGATTCTTGGTGGGAATCTTGTTGCAGCCGCAGTAGTAGCACAGGGTTTCGCAAAACGGCACGTGAAAATACAGCGACACCGGCTCGTCCGGGCGCTGGGCGCGGCGTCGCAACTCTTCGGCGTAATCGCGCGGGCCGAAACCGGAATGCATGCGGTCGGCGGTGGGGTAGGAGGTGTAACGCGGGCCGGAGATGTCGAAACGCTGGAGCAGCTCGGGCTGGAAGTCGAGAGATTGATTCATCATAATGATTGAATGTTTGCTCAAAGCCAGGGGGAAGGTTTTGATCTGACGCAACGGTTGGCGAGGCTGCGGCACAATTGCTGCAACGCAAAACCAACAGTTGCAGGCCAGGCTGGGGCGCCGCGCGCGGAAACTAGGGAGGAATGAACTATCCTGCGACGCGCATCTTCCGGCGTCGCGGGCCTGGCCTCGCGCAATTCCCATGCAGACACAAACGCATTCCGCGACCGATCACAAATCCGGCATGGCGGCCCTCAGCCTCGGCGCCTTGGGCGTGGTGTACGGCGACATCGGCACCAGCCCGCTGTACGCCTTCCAGACAGCGTTCAGCCCCGATCACGGCGTGCCCTACAGCCCGGACAACATTCTGGGCGTGCTGTCGCTGATTTTCTGGGCGCTCACCCTGATCGTGCTGGTGAAGTATGTGCTGCTGGTGCTGCGCGCCGACAACGATGGCGAGGGCGGCATTCTGGCGTTGATGGCGCTGGTCATGCGCCGCTATGCCAAAGGCACGCGTGGACGCACCGTGGCCATCACCCTCGGGCTGGTGGGCGCGTCGATGTTTTATGGCGACAGCGTCATCACCCCGGCGATTTCGGTGCTCTCGGCGATGGAGGGCCTAAGTGTGGCCACGCCGATTTTCAATGACTGGATCGTGCCCATCACCGCGGGCATTCTGGTGGGGCTGTTCGTGGTGCAAAAGCACGGCACCGCGCTGGTCGGGCGCTTTTTCGGCCCCATCATGCTGCTGTGGTTCACCGCCATCGGCGTGCTGGGGTTGGCGCAGATCGTGCAAAACCCCACGGTGCTGCTGGCGATCAACCCGTATTACGGCGCGGAGCTGTTCGTGCGCGAGCCCGGCGTGGCGCTCATTTTGCTGGGCGCGGTGTTTCTGGTGCTCACCGGCGGCGAGGCGCTGTATGCCGACATGGGGCATTTCGGCCGCAAGCCGATTCAGCTCGCCTGGATCAGTCTGGTGATGCCCGGGCTGGTGCTCAACTACTTCGGCCAGGGCGCGTTGGTGCTGGCGCACCCTGAAGCCACCAAAAATCCCTTTTTCTATCTGGCGCCGTCGTGGGCGCTGTGGCCCTTGCTGGCACTGGCGACTGCCGCCACCATCATCGCCTCGCAGGCAGTCATCACCGGCGCTTACTCCATCACCACGCAGGCGATCAAGCTGGGGTATCTGCCGCGCATGCGGGTGTTGTTCACCAATGAGAGCAATCAGGGGCAGATCTACGTGCCCTTCATCAACTGGCTGCTGCTGATCTTCGTGATTCTGCTGGTGCTGAGTTTCAAGACGGCGGAAAACCTCGCGGCGGCCTACGGCATCGCGGTGAACATCACCATGATCGTCACCACCGCGTTCTGCTGGATGATCGCGCAGCACCGCTGGGGGTGGAGCGCCGCGCGGGCCAATGCGGTGTTCGGCTTGTTCGCGCTAATCGATCTGGCCTTTCTGTCGTCCAATGCGCTCAAGATCGATCACGGCGGCTGGTTCCCGCTGCTGTTCGGCGCCGTGGTCTACACCCTGCTGGCCACCTGGAAGCGTGGCCGCACCCTGCTGCGCCGGCAGCTCGAAGAGCACGCGCTGAACCTGCAGGATTTCGTCGCCAGCCTTTCCACCTATCCGCCCACCCGGGTGGAAGGCACGGCCATCTACCTCACCCCCAGTGCGACCACCGTGCCGCACGCGCTGCTGCACAACCTCAAACACAACAAGGTGCTGCACGAGCGGGTGATTTTTCTATCGGCGCAAACCATGGACGTGCCGCACGTGCCCGCCGACCAAGGGCTGAAGCTGACGTCGATGGAAGAGGGCATCTACCTGCTGCACGTCGAACTGGGCTTCCAGGACGAGCCCGACATCCAGCGCCTGCTCAAGGATTGCGAGCGGCTCTACGGCCTGGAGTTTCAGCTCATGGAGACCTCGTTCTTCCTGGCGCGGCAGACCATCATTCCGTCCAAGCTGCCGGGCATGGCGCTGTGGCGCGAGGTGTTGTTCTCGTGGATGAGCCGCAACGCGCAGGACGCGTCGGACTACTTCCGCATTCCGCCCAACCGTGTGGTGGAGCTGGGCACGCAAGTCGAGATCTGAGAGGTTTGTCACGATTTGGCCCGCGGCGTGAGGCCGCCCGGCAACGGCGCCCTTGTGCGGCGCGGTCGTCGTGCCGATGATGCAGGCATGGTTGATGCTTCATCGCCGTGACCCACACCCAGGAGGATGCCATGCTTGCCGTAGCCGCCTATAAAACCGTGTTTGATGTCAGCGAAGTGGAGCGCAAGCTTCACGGCATGGGACAGGATGGAAACGAGCATTTGCGAGGCACCTACCAGCGCATGCTGGCCACGGGCGGCGAGCGTCTGGCGATCAAGCCGCAGGATGCGCCCGAGATGTCGCCACTTTGTTCCGAGCTGCCCAATTTCGGCGCCCCGCTGCGCGACATCCAGCGCAGTCTGGCGCTGTGCGCCGACAGCCGCGATCCGGTGGAAATCATGCCCATGCTGCTGCTGGGCGATCCCGGCATCGGCAAGACCTATTTCGCCCGTCGCGTGTCGGCGCTGCTCGGCACCAGCTGTGCGGTGGCGCCGATGAACGCCCTCACTGCGGGGTGGATTCTCTCGGGCGCCTCATCGCAATGGAAGAATTCGCGCCCCGGCAAGGTATTCGACACTCTGGTGGGCGGCGAATATGCCAACCCGGTTCTGGTGATCGACGAGATCGACAAGGCCGCAGGCCACGCGCAGTACGACCCGCTGGGCGCGCTCTACAGCCTGCTCGAAGCCGACACCGCGCGCGCCTTCACCGACGAATTCGCCGAAGTGCCGATCGACTGCAGCAGCGTGATCTGGATCGCCACCGCCAACGATGCCAGCGGCATTCCCGAGCCCATTCTCAACCGGCTCAATGTTTACGACATCGCCGCGCCCGATGCCGAGGGCACGCGCCAGATCGCCGCAACGCTCTACCGCGAGATTCGCAACAGCCACGATTGGGGCACCGATTTTCCTGACCAGCCCGACGACGATGTGCTCGACGTGCTGCAGCAGTGCAAGCCGCGCGAGCTGCGAAGACTGCTGCTGAACGCGTTCGGCGCGGCCAAGCTCGATCACCGCACGACGCTGGCGCCGAAGGATTTCGACTTTGAGCGCCTGCATCGGCAGTCGCGCATCGGCTTCATGCACTGAGCCGGCGGGTGTCGTCCGGCTTTCAAGGAAACGCAGGGCCGCCCCAAGTTTCCTTGTCCACCTCGCCGCTTGCAAGCTGCTCGGATTCGGCTCCGTCCAAGCTGCCGCAGGGCAGCTTGGAGCCGCGGGCCTCATCCCCCGCGGGGGGCGGGTTGGGCGCAGCCCGGCCCTGGGGGCGCTCAGGACTTAATGCTGCATGCCCTTCATGTGGCCCATGTCCATGCCTTTCATGTCGTCGCCGGGGCCGGAGGCCGTGGGCTTGCGCACCTCGAACTCGGTCGTCACCGATTGACCGTCTGAAAACTTGAGGGTGACCGGCACCTTCTGGCCTGGCTCGATGCCCGGTTTGGGCTGCATCAGCATGATGTGATAGTCGCCCGGGGTGAAGGCCATGCTCTTGTGCGGGGCGATGGGAATGGCGTCGACGTGCACCATGTTCATCATGCCGTCCTTTTTCACCGTCTGGTGCAGCATGACCATGCCGTATTTCGGGCTGGAGGCGCCGACGAGCTTGATCTCCTTGTCGGTATCGTTCGTGACCTTCGCATAACCACCTGCGGGCAGATTGGCCGGAAGCCAGCGGATCCAGGCCTCCGTGACCTGGATGCCCGCGGCGAAGGCCGAGCCGAGCAGCCCCAGGCTGAGTGCGCCCGCGGCAAGGCACTGAGCGAGACGACGGCGAGAAAAAATGGTGACAGACATGACAACTCCTTCAGATCAGAGGGGAAAAAGAGGGGATACGGCGCCCGTGGCGCGATCGGTGGCGAAACCGGTGCTTGTTTTGGGCGCAACACCGGATAAGGATAAGGGCGCGACACGGGTCGCATCGCTGCTCCCGAGCAACACCCCGCTTTGGCGCAGGTCGCGCAACAGCGTCGCGCCAAAGTCGAGATAGGCTGCGGCGGCCGACGGGGCGTCGCGGCCGTCGCTCAGGGAGGCAAGCGCCTGTGCTCCCGTCAATTCGCCGGGGCGCAGGAGCTTGATCAATTGCGCGGTCAAGGGGTTGATCTGCGCGCAGCGCACCTGATCGCCCTCGACGCGGTAAAGCGCCAGATCGGTGGGCTCGGGCGCGATGCGCTGCCTGGGCCGCAGGGACTGCACCGGCCAGTCGTAGTGCAGGAGCCGAAGCGCCGGGTTGCAGATTGGCACGCCGCGCAGCAGGTCGCCATCGGGCCGACAGGCCGGGGCCTCGGTGTCGTCGAGCATCAGGGCGGCGCGGGTCCATTCAAAATGAGCCAGCGCGCACAGGGCTTCAGCGCGATCGGCCAAGGGCTGCGAAGGCCCCTGGAGAAAGGCGACGAACTCGCCGCCCACGTCGCGGAAGAAGGGCGCCTGGCAGCCGTGCTCGGCGACGAACCGGCGCACCAGCTGCGACCAGCGCCGTGTCGACAACACACCCCGCAATCGCGGAAACGCGCCGAGCAGGGCCTCGTCCACATTGGCGCGGACCAGTCGCGCATAGAGATCGACCCGCCGCGCCGTCAGGCCCGCCGGACAGGGCTGGCTGCGCGGCCGACGCAGTCGCGCGGCGAACGCCGCTTGCGCGTCCGGCAAGGTCTCGGCCTGGCGTGTGGTCCTGGCGGATGCGGGGGTGGCAGAGGGCTGAGACGTAGCGGGCGGCGCCAAATCAGCGGCCGGGCTGGCCCGGCCTTGCAGCGCGCCGATCTGCCGGACTTCCTGCATCAGCACCGCCAGCGGCGGCAAATGGTTGTCGCGTTCGAGCAGGGTGGGGCGCACGCCGTGGTAGGCGTAAGCCGTCTGCAGCAACTGCCACACCGGGTCGATGACGGCGGCGCCGTGGGTGTCGAGCAGCAGGCCGTCGTCCATGCGGCGGTGTCCGGCGACGTGCAGGTAGGCGATGCGTTCGCTGGGCAGCGCCCGAAGTTGCGCCGCGGGGTCGCCGCCATGATTGGCGCTGTTCACATAGAGGTTGTTCACATCCAGGTGAAGATCACAGTCGGCCTCGGCCAGCACCGCCTGGATGAATTCGATTTCCGACAGCGGCGTGTTCGGGTGCGCGGCGTAGTAGGAGGCGTTTTCCACCGCGATGCGCTGTCCCAGAACGTCCTGGGTCTGGCGGATGCGCGCGGCGACGTGGCGCACGGCCTCCTCGGTGAAGGGCAGGGGCAGCAGCTCGTAGAGTTGCCCCGAGGTGTCGGCACACCAGGCCAGATGCTCGGTGTAGAGGGCGATGCCGTGCAGGTCCATGAACCGCCGGATCTGCCGCAGCAAGGCCACGTTCAACGGCCCCGGGCCGCCCAGCGAGAGCGACAGCCCGTGACAGACGAAGGGCACGCGCTCCGTCAATGCGCGCAGCGCGCGGCCGGATTCGCCGCCCACGCCGATCCAGTTCTCGGGGGCGATCTCGAAAAAATCGAGCCCTTCGGGCAGCGCAGGGTGCAACTGCGCCATGAATTCCTGGCGCAGTCCCAATCCCGCGCCGTGCGGGTGGCGCGGGGCCATCCCGCCGCAAGCGGGCGTGGCGGCCGACATGGCGACGGGCCTCAGCTGGCGTGTTTGGCCGGCTTGTCCGCCATGTCCTTGGCGCCGCACTGCCCGGCAGGGGCTTTGCAGGTGTCGGAGCCGCACTTGCCCTGGGCCCGCATCTGCGGTGTGCAGTCGGGCAGGGCCTTGCCCTTGGCGTCATCGGCGCCGCAGCCCGCTTCTTTCGCGGCCGTCTTCAGCAGATGGCCGGGCGCCATCTCGGCAAAGGCAAAGGGATTGGTGGCGGCCTGCGCAGCAGAGCCCAGCGTGACCATCATGGCGGCGCCGACGGCGGCGGCCAGGGGAAGAGAACGAGACATGAAATAGCACTCCTGAAATCGAAAAGGTGCACACGCACGGAGGGGCCTCCGGCGCGTCAAAAGACAACGATCAATCAGGCGTGCTGAGGCGGGGCGCGGGATAGGGGGCGAAGGTGGCGCCCGCCGCTCGCCGGAGCCCATGCCTGGATGGAGGCGAAGCTGTAGTGCAAGCTGGGCGGCGCGGAGAAGGGCGCGGCACGGTGCGGCGGCGCCCAAGGCTGTGCATGGTCATGGCTGCAGACCGTTGCAGTCTGCAGTAGCAGCACATAAGAGGGGTGCGCGGGAGCCGGGTGCGTGTGACTGTCGGCGGAAGCGTGCGAGGAATCCGCCGTGGCGCTGGCGCAATACGGCATCGAAACCGCCCGCACCTCCGTCTGCTGCGCCCAGGCCAGCGGCTGCAGCGCAATGCAAATCACCACGATCCAGATCAGGCGTGTGGTCGGCAACAGCGTATCGAGAAAGCGTTGGGCAGCGCGCATTGAGCGCCCATATTACGTAGGCGCGTACCCATTGCAAAGCCACAAAGCGTGACGAGATGTACTGTCGGGGCGAAGCAAGCAGGTGTGTTTCTTGCCTTGCAACGTCGGCCTCCGGTACCTTGGTTCAGGAGGGCCGGGACGTGCACGACGATTGAGGCTCAAGCAGGGAGCACTGCACCATGAAGATTGCCGTCTGTTTCTTTGGCATCACAAGATCCCTGAGCTACACGATCAGCTCCATCGAGTCGAACTTGCTGGCGCCTTGCAAGAGCATCGGCGAAACCGAAAACCTGTGCCATTTCTTTCGCCTCGCCGTCATTGACAACCCTCGTTCCGGGGAAAAGGGCGTGCTGGCCCCGGACGAACAGGCCCTTCTTGCGCCAACCTGGCTGCATTTGGAACAACCCGAGAATTTTCTGTCCGAGAGTCCGCTTCAGCAGATATTCGATTATGGAGACGCCTGGGGAGATGACTTCAAGTCGCTGAACAACCTGCTCCATCAGCTCCACTCCATCAAAATGGTCACGCAGGCGGCGCTTGCTGCAGACTTTGATTACGTGGTCTTTGCACGCCCAGATCTTCTTTATCACGACTCGATTCGCCGCCCACTGGGCCGAGTTCTGCGCTCAAAACACAATAGCGAAGTATGTCTTCCCGATTGGCAGCACTGGGAAGGGGGATACAACGACCGGTTTGCGATCTGTAAAGGAAAGCAGGCGATACAGGCCTACGGTAACCGCATCGACATGGCGCTCGATTACTGCAGAAATCGCGGCACACCGCTGCATGCGGAAAATCTTTTGAAACACGCATTGAAGAGCAATGAGATCCCGGTGAGCCTGATGACGGTGAAAGCCAGCCGGGTGCGCTTCGACGGAACGCTCAAAAACGAAATTTTCTGGCCCAACTGCGGTAAACTCGGACGTATTCGGCGACGGTTTACGCCATATAGGGCGCCAAAAATCGGTAGATCATAGCCCCGCTATTATAGCTGCCATAGTTTTCTACCATAAGGAGTATATCATGTCAGTATATAGCGCAGTGGGATATTTTGTCTCGATCGCGTTGTTTCTCGCTTTTGTATTGTTGCCGACATTCGCGCGTGCTGATAGACCATGGCATACTGAAAATGACCGCACGACGACGATCGACGGCTTGCGAGGCTTTCTTGCTACCGGCGTATTTTTTCACCACGCGCTGATCTACCACAGTTTTCTGGAGGACGGGCGTTGGATGGTGCCGCATTCCGCCTTTTATACGCAGCTCGGGCAAAGCAGCGTCACCCTTTTTTTCATGATTACCGGGTATTTGTTCTGGGGTAAAGTCGTATCTTCTGATCGTCAAATAAACTGGGTTGGCCTTTATATTGGTCGAGTGTTTCGTATAGGGCCGATGTATTTTCTATCCATGATTTTGATGCTGTTGATAATATTCTGGTCGGCGCGATTTGCGCTCATTGATCCCTGGACTGCGGTCATGCGCCAAATAGCGCCGCTGTCTGCGTTGGGTTGGTTTACGCCGGGAGGTCGCATCAACGGCTACGAGCAGCCGTGGGTATTGATCGCTGGCGTCACGTGGACTTTGCAATATGAGTGGAAATTTTACCTCTTTGTTCTGCCCATATCAGCGCTGATCACCAAACTGTTTCGCGCGCCATTGGTGCTGCCTCTGGTGGGCCTCTTGTATTTTCTGGTGAGGCAGCATTGGTATCCGGCCCTGAGTAATTTTGGTTTTGCCGCTTTTTTTGTGGGAATGATCTGCGCGGCTTTGCGCACTCGCACCTGGATCGGTATTCAACGGAAAAGATCAGACTTCCTGGCATCCCTGTTGTTGACGGCATTGCTGATCTTGTTGTCTCAGCAAGGTACGGCCTATTCTCTGCATGTTTTCCCGATTTTGGCCGCGATATTCCTTTTGGTCAGTTCGGGGGCGTCTCTTTTTGGCCTTTTTCTGACTCGAGCTGCCAAGCGACTGGGCGAGATTAGCTACGGAATTTATATCTTGCAGGGCTTGGCGCTGTTCTCGACACTTGGTCAGCCATGGGTAAAACAGCAAATTCTTTCATCTCCGCTGGCTTACTGGTGCTGCATCGTCATGGCAGGGCTGATTCTGATTTCTGTTGCCATGCTTGCGCATATTGCGTTGGAAAAACCCGGGATTGAATTGGGGCGAAAAATTGCCACTAGGGTTTCGAGGGCCACGCAGGGCATCAGAGCCGTGAAAAGTGCGGCGTAAGGAGCCAGGCTACTTGCGGTACGACTCTGGGCGTGCCGAGTGCGCGGTCGTCGCATCGGCAGGCCCTAACATTGGGCTATGAACATGCCCGCCCAGACACCCTATACCCGCGCTGATCAACTGCCTGCCTTGCTCAAACAACGCATCGTCATCCTCGACGGCGCCATGGGCACCATGATCCAGCGCTTCAAGCTCAGCGAGGCGCAGTATCGCGGCGAGCGCTTCAAGGACTGGCCGCGCGACGTCAAGGGCAATAACGAGCTGCTCAGCCTGACCCAGCCGCAGATCATCCGCGACATTCACGAGGGCTATCTGGCCGCAGGCGCCGATCTGGTCGAGACCAACACCTTCGGCGCGACCACGGTGGCGCAGGATGATTACGGCATGGCCGAACTGGTGGACGAGATGAACGAAGCCTCGGCCCGGCTGGCCCGCGCCGCCTGCGACAAGTTCAGCACGCCGGACAAGCCGCGTTTCGTCGCGGGCGCGTTGGGCCCCACGCCCAAGACCGCGAGCATCAGCCCCGATGTCAACGATCCCGGCGCGCGCAATGTCGATTTCGAAACCCTGCGCGCCGCCTACGCGCAGCAGACGCGCGCGCTGATGCGCGGCGGCGCCGACGTCATTCTGGTGGAAACCATCTTCGACACCCTCAACGCCAAGGCGGCGCTGTTCGCCGTAGATGAGGTGTTCGAGGAAACGGGCGAGCGGCTGCCCATCATCATCAGCGGCACCGTCACCGACGCCTCCGGGCGCGTGCTGTCCGGGCAGACCGTGACCGCGTTCTGGTCGAGCGTGCGTCACGCCCAGCCGCTGGCTGTGGGGCTGAATTGCGCACTGGGCGCCGCGCTCATGCGGCCCTACCTGCAGGAGCTGGCCAAGGCCGCGCCCGACACGTTCATCTCCTGCTACCCCAATGCCGGGCTGCCCAACCCGATGAGCGACACCGGCTTTGACGAAACGCCCGACGTGACCTCGCGGTTGCTGCACGAGTTTGCCGCCGAGGGGCTGGTGAACATCGTCGGCGGCTGCTGCGGCACCACGCCCGAGCACATCGCCGCCATTCAGTCGGCGGTAAAAGACGAAGCCCCGCGCGCGCGCCGCCGTGCCGGGTTCTATGCCGACGCGGACTGATTCACCTATGCCTTGACGGGCATTGCGCCGCGCGCAGCGCCTCACATGGCGCGCGGGCAAAATCGCGCCACAGATCAAGCCTTCCAGGAGACCCGAGATGCAATTGCCCGATATTCGCGTTGGAGACCGCTGGGTGTTCGTCACCCGCACGCAGGAAGAAATCGAGCGCGGCGATGCCGGTCTGGTGCTGGCCAATCATGTCACGCAGATCGGGCCGAATGGCGAGGTGCATATTGAAGTTCAGCGCACCAACAAGGCCGACGCGCCGGTGCTGAAGAACGTCTACTCGAAGCAGTTCGACCTGCTCTCACGCGAGATCGTGCCGGGCGAGGCGATCGAATACAGCCCGGCGTTTCCGCAGTTTGACTTTCCGCTGAGCGTGGGCAAGAACTGGAAAGACACCATCACCCAGAGCCAGCCTGAGTGGGAGCTGCACACGCGGCTTGGCGTGAGTGTGAGCGTGGAGGCCGAGCAGACCGTCACCGTACCCGCGGGCACTTTTCACGCCTTCCGCCTGCAAGGGCATTACACCGCCGCGCAGGCCACGGTGATGACGCACTACTGGTACGCGCCGGCCGCCGGGCGCGCGGTCAAGGGCATCGAGGACACGCTATCGATCAACGGTGTGCGCACGAGGCTGATCTACGAGCTGCAGTCGCTCAATCGGCTGCGGGCATGAGGGACGTGAGGCGGCGTTTCACGCGGCCCTTCGCGTGGCGCCAGTGCTGGCGCAGTTGCAGCATCTGATAGCGCACATTCTGCGCCGCAGTGCGCGGCTTGGCGAAGTGCACGATCCACGCGGTTCGCACCTGATGTGAAGTGTTGGGGCCGCTGGCATGCAGCAGGTATGGATGGTGCAGGATGGCGCCGCCGACGTCGATGGGCACATCGGCCGCGGTGGATTCGTCAAAACCGGTGGCCATGACGTAGTGCGTATCGTTGGCCCCGGGAATGGTTTTGTGCTCGTACATCTTTCCCCCGTGCGAAGCCGGGATGTAGCGCATGGCGCCCCCCATCAGCGGCACATCCGCCATGGGAATCCAGAAGTGCACCCGGTCTGTGTAGCGGTACAGCTCGTCCTTCTCGTAGTAGACGTCCTGGTGCCAACGCGTGCCCGTGCCGATGCCGGCCGACTTGCGGATGACATGATCGAAGGCATATTCCACCGGCATGCCGAGCAACTCGGTTGCGTAGGCTTCGCACTGCCGGAAGATTTCGGTTTGCTTCAGGCGCGGCTCGATCTGCGCCGTGAAAATGATTTCGTTCGACACCGTGCGCCCGTTCTCGATCTGCGTCCAGTCGTCGCCGCCCAAGACGCTCTTGGCGCTGAGCAATTGATCCAGAAGTTGGGCCACCTCCGCGATCGCCTCACTGCGAAACAGGCCGGGTACCGGCACATAGCCCTGTTCCGACCATAAGGCACGTTCGCTGGCAGTGGGTCGTTGTGAAGCAGGCAAGGTCATATCCATAAATCCTCCATTCAGATGAGTGGCGTGCTCAACGGCGCAGATCACACTAAGCAAAACCCGAGCCTGCGTCAGGTAGTAACCCAACGGCCGTGCTTCTGGCGGATTGCATGCCCGTGGTGCGCGTTGCACGTTTGTTGTGCGCCGCAGAGTGCCAGGTTCGGCATGACGTGCGGGTGGGCTTGATCGCGCGCGTCTTCGTCCTTCACAGACTTTCAACCGGCCCACTCAGGCATGGGGGGCTGTCGAACCCTGGCCCGCGACTTGCATAGAAAGGCTCGGGGCCGGTCGCGGCAAGTCAGCACGGTCCGTGATCGGCAACACAACCAGGGCGTTCGCCCTGTTGCGCTGAGTCGGCAAACCTTTGTGAAGTAGGGGCGCTCGACGGTTTGCAGCAGCAGGTGCGTATATGCCGCATTTTCAGGAGGGCGGTGCCATGATGCGGGGAGCTGTGCAGTCGTCCTACGACAACGCGGAGTTGCTTCTCCGCGCCATGGACATCCTGTTTGTCGTCGTGACCCTGGTCGCTGTCGTCGTGCTCAACGAGGGCGGGCTGAATGACAACGTTTATATGTTGGTCACCACAGCGCTGTTGCTCTTTCAGCTGGGGGCCCGCTTCTGGGGGTTGTATGGCTCTTGGCACTTGTTGCCTCTGCGTGAAGAAGCCCGTCAAATTGCCATCGTCTGGAGCGCAGTGCTCGCTGCGTTGCTTGCCACCGGGTTCGCGTTGCACGTCACGTCGAGCTACTCGCGCCTGTCGCTGGGCATCTGGGCGCTGATCGTGCCCGTGCTGATGGTGGGGCTGCGCGCATTACTGCGCCATCGCATCGAACGCAACGCGCGTCGCGGGGTGGACATCCGCATCCTGGCGTTCGTCGGGGCCAATCGCACGGCCGAGCGCATCGCCCATTATTTCCACAACCGCCTGTGGTCCGGGCTGCGCGTCGCCGGGGTGTATGACGACCGCGCGGTCAAACGGCTCGATCTGCACAGCCTCTCGCTTGTCGGCAGCCTCGACTTGCTGGTGCGCGACGCGCGCGAAGGCAAGGTCGATTTCGTCTTCATCACTTTGCCGATCTGTGCCGAGCAGCGCATTGATCACATCGTGCGCGAGCTGGCCGACACCACGGCCTCGGTATTCATCGTGCCCGATGCCTACATCTTCGAGCGCAACCATGCCAACTGGCGCGAGGTGGCCGGGCATCCCATCATCAGCGTGTACGACACGCCCTTCTTCGGCATCAATGGCTTGCTCAAGCGCATCGAAGACGTGGTGGTATCGAGCCTCATCCTGCTGCTCATCAGCCCGTTGTTGCTGGCCATCGGCGCGGCGGTGCGCTTCACTTCGCCGGGGCCGGCGATCTTCAAGCAGCGCCGCTACGGCCTCAACGGTCAGATCGTCGAGGTGTGGAAGTTCCGCAGCATGACGGTCACCGAAGATGGCGACAAAGTGGTGCAGGCGACTCGGGGTGACCGCCGCATCACACCAATCGGCGCGTTCCTTCGGCGCACCTCGCTCGACGAGCTGCCGCAGTTCTTCAACGTGCTGCAGGGCCATATGTCCATTGTCGGGCCGCGGCCTCATGCCGTGTCGCACAACGAGCAGTACCGCGCCCTGATTCACGGCTACATGCTGCGCCACAAGGTCAAGCCCGGCATCACCGGCTGGGCGCAGATCAACGGCTGGCGCGGCGAGACCGACAGTGTGGACAAGATGGAAAAGCGCGTCGAGTACGACATGCATTACATCCGCAACTGGTCGCTGGTGATGGACGTGAGGATCATTGCCGCGACCATCTTCAAGGGCTTCCGTGGGCAGAATGCCTACTGATCCGGGCGCACCCTCATGGCCTACTTCGACATCCTGCTTCCGGTGAAAAACGGCGCGGCCTATCTGGCCGAGGCGATCGACAGCCTGCGTGTGCAGACCGTTGGCGACTGGCGGCTGCTATTGCTCGACCACGGCTCGACCGACGACACCCTGGAGGTTGCCCAGTCTCGTGCGGTGCTCGATCCCCGCATCCGCATTCACAGCCTGCCCGAGGCGCGCGGGCTGTCCGGGCTGCTCAATGCCGGGCTCGATCTCTGCGACGCCAAGTACGTGGTGCGCCACGATGCCGACGACATCGCTCTGCCCGAGCGCCTGCAGCACACCCGCGAGGGTTTTGCCGCGCACCCAGAAGCCGTGGCGCTGGGCGGGCAGCTCACCAACTTCGACACGACGGGCCGAACCCTGCCGCAACATCCCCTGCCCACCGCGGCCGGTCGCATCACCGCGGCCATGCTGTTCTGCAACCCGGTGGCCCACCCGACGGTGGCCCTGCGACTCGACCGCTTGCAGGCGCTGGGCGCGCGCTACGGCGTGGAATTCGGCCACGGCGGCCCGGCGCATACGGTGCCCGAATTCGAGAATCTGGTGGAGGACTATTTCCTGTTCGGTCAACTCGCCCTGTTTGGCCTGGTCGCCAACCTGCCGCAGCAACTCATCCGCTACCGTGTGCATCCGGGCGGGGTGGGGCAGAAGAAGTTCGCGGCGCAGATGGCGGCCTCGCATGCCGTCTCGCTGCGCTTGGCCGCGCGCCTGCGCGAGATGCACGGCGCCGCCGCCTTCGATCCCACGCCCTTCTGCAACCACGGCGGCATGCTCTACGACCTGGGCGAGCGCAGCGACTTCCGCGACGAGTACGCCGCGTTGCGCGCCGCGCTGCTGCGTCTGGATGCTGCGCCGGCAGCCCTGCGCCGTGAGCTGGCCTACCGCCGCGTGCTCAGCCAGCGCGGCCGTGCCGCCATGCTGGCGCGCTACGCCCTGTTCCGCAGCCTGCACCGGCCGGCGATGAACGAGCAGACCACGGTGAAGCTGCACCTGATCGGGCGCAAAGGGCCGCTCGCCCAGACCCTGCCCGCCCTTGCCACCCCTTGAACTCTCAACGGAGCGACCATGGACATCGCCTACCTCATCCTGGCCCACGATCAGCCCGGCCACCTGCGCGAACTCATTCGCGAGTTGAGCACGCCATACAGCCACTTCTACATTCATATCGACGCCAAGTCGCGGATGGCGGATTTCGACTTGCCCGACGATCCCCACGTCCACGTGCTGCAGGATCGCGCCCGCGTGTTCTGGGGCGACTATTCGCAGGTCGAGGCCATCGTGCTGTTGATGCGCGCCGCGCTGTCGCAGCCGGGTCTGGCGCATTCGCGTTTCGTGCTGCTCAGCGGCGCGGACTACCCGGTGCGCAGCAACGCCGACATCCACCACTTCTTTCAGGAATATGCGGCCGAGGAATTCATTCAGGTCGAGCGCATGCCCACGGCCGACGGATGCAAGACGCTGGATCGGCTGACGGGCTATCAGCCGAGAAAAACCTCATTCCGCGTGATCAACCGCCTCAAGGGACTTGCGCAGAAAGTGGGCCTGATCGCCGCAAAGCGAGATTTCATTCCTGCGCTGGGCGACAGCCTGCCCTATGGGGGACACACCTGGTGGGCGCTGACCCGTCCGGCGGTCGCGCACCTTCTCGATTTCATGGACACGCACCCGGCCTATGTCGCCTTCTGCCGCAACACCTTCTGCCCGGATGAACACTGCTTCCACACCATCCTGGGCAACTCCGCTTTTGCGCCGCAGGTCGCGCCCTGCCTGACCTATGCTGACTGGAGCCGCGGCAGCTACCGGCCGGAGAACCTCACGCTGGCTCACGCGGAATTCCTCAGCCGAGATCCCCGGCATCCTCAGACCGAGCGCTTTCCCGAGGGCCTGCCGTACCTGTTTGCGCGCAAGTTCACGGCTGAGTCGCAGCCGCTGGTGCAACTGCTGCAGGCGACTCTAGGCAACCGCGTGCCCATCGTTGCCGATCTCTCGCGCTCGCATTCGCCCGCCAGCCCGCCGCGCTCCGCCGCCTGGCCGCTCGCCGAGCCCTCCGAGTCTTGATTGCAGGCTATCCATCGTGGAACTTTTCTTCTACCGCGGCGAGCTCACCAATTTTGGCGACGAGCTGAACCTGTGGCTCTGGCCGCGCCTCATCGAAGGCCTGTTCGATGGGGTGGGAGATCTGTTCTTCGGCGTCGGTTCAAACATCCGCGCCGGCTTTCCCGCTGCCCGCCGCAAAGTCGTGCTCGGGGCAGGGTATGGTGCCTACTCGCCACTGCCGATTGTGGATGGCTCGTGGAGCTTCTACTTCGTGCGCGGCAAGCAGACGGCGCGCGCGCTGGGGCTGGACGAGGCGCTGGGCCTCGGCGATGCCGGCATCTATATCCGCTCCTGCCAGGTGCCGCGGCAGCGCATCAACGGCAAGGTAGCCTTCATCCCGCATTGGGAAAGCCTCTGGCGCGGCAAGTGGCAGGAGGCCTGCCGTCTGGCCGGGGTGCACTTCGTCGATCCGACCGGGCCCGTAGAGGCGGTGCTGGCCGACATCGCCAGTGCCGACTTTGTCGTGACCGAGGCGATGCACGGCGCCATCATTGCCGACGCGCTGCGCGTGCCCTGGATTCCCATTCGGCCCTCGCACCATATCCATCACATGAAGTGGGACGACTGGGCGTCTGCGCTCGACATGCAGATCGATTGGGAGCGCCTGCCGGGCAGTTCGCTGCTTGAAACCGCGTTGCAGCATGCGCCGTCTGGCGGGCGGTTGTCCAGGTCGCTTTCGCGCCAGCGCCGGGCGACCGCCTTGCTGCGCGACTGCACCCCGGGCTGGATGGTGCAACGCACCGCAGACCGGCTGCACGCCATGACCACCCAGGTCCAGCCGCATTTGAGCCGTGACACCGCCATTGAGTCGGCCCACGCCCGGATGCTGGAACAACTCCAGCGCTTGGTGCGGCAGGAGGGCGTTGGCCGTGTACTCGTTTGACGGGGGCATAGACCCAAAATGAACCCGACGCCTGGAGGGATCAAGGACAAGGCCTTTTCTGCGGTTCGCTGGACGACCATCGGCATGGCGGCGGGCGTCATCATGAAGCTGCTGCAGGTGGTCATCCTCACACGCATCCTCACGCCCGCGGACTATGGCGTCATGGCCATCGTGGCGGCGGTGCTCACCTTCCCCTGGGTGATCAATGACACCGGGATGAACAGTGCCTACATCCATCGGCGCAACGTCTCCGACAGCGAGCGTTCCAGCCTGTTCTGGGGCAACGCCATCTTTGCCGTCCTGCTGGGCGGCGTGGTGTTGGCTCTTGCCCCGTTCATCGCCTGGATTTATGGCGACCCGCGTCTCTTACCCTTGCTTGCGCTGTCTTCGGCCACCTTTTTAGTGGTCGGGCTGGGGTCGCAGTTTCGCCTGACTGCGGAAAAAAATCTGCGCTTCCGACCGATGGCCATCATCGAAATCATCGCCGCCATCAGCGGCACCGGGGCTGCCGTGTTGTCGGCCCTGGCCGGCGCCGGGCCTTACACCCTGGTCTGGGCGAGTCTCGGGCGCTCCGTGGTCAACACGACACTGTGCTGGCTCTATTTGTCGGGGGGCTGGAAGCCAGGCTGGCATCTCAGTTGGCGCGAACTGCGGCCCTATCTGCGCTTTGGCGCGGCGGCGGTGTCCAGCGCGGTCATCGACAACATCAATCGCAGCCTCGACGTTGTCGTACTCGGAAAATTCGTACCTGCCGTGAGCTTGGGGCTCTACAGCGTGCCGCGCAACTTCGTCGAAGTGTTGCAGTCCCTCGTCCACAACATCGTGTCCCGCGTGGGCTTTCCGCTGATCTCCAGCGTGCAGCACGACCGGCTCAAGGTGCAGAAGATCATCTTCACCGCGCTCAATATGGTCGGCGCGTTGAATGCGCCGCTCTATGTCGGCGTGGCGCTGTTTTCCGAGCCGCTTGTTCGGGTGTTGTTTGGCGCGGAATGGCATGGCACGGGCCACCTGCTGGCCCTCCTGGCGATCGTGGGCTATATCCGCTCCATGCTCGGCCCCACCCGCGGCCTTCTGCTCGGTCTTGGCCTGGCGCGGGTTGAATTGTGGTGGAGTCTCGGGATACTGGCCATCACCCTGCCGGCCATCGTGCTGGGCGCCATGCACGGCGTCGTCTGGCTGGCCATCAGCCTGGCCGGCGCTTCGCTGCTGCTGTTGCTGCCGACCTGGTATGGCGTGTATCGTCCGCTGGCCGGAATCGGCCTAGTGCAATACGCGGTGCTGATCCTGCGCCCGGTGGCTTTGTCCGTGCTGAGCATGTTGCCCGGGCTCTTTTTGGTACGGGAACTCACACAACCGATCATGCAGCTCACGGTGGCTGCGCTGACGGCGGCGCCGCTGTATTTGTTGTTGAATTTTCTGGCAAATCGGTTGTTTGTCGATTCGCTCCTCCATCTGTTGTTGGTGCGGCGCGCGCCGCCGGGCGGGGCGCGCCCATGACACGGTCATCGCCATGCAATGCACGCCGCCGAAGTTGGCGCGTTGCGCCCAGTTTGCGGCGGGGGTTCATCGGCGGTGCGGCGCTGGCGCTGTTGTGCGCCGCGCAGTCCGCGCAGGCCGAGGAATTTCCACCGCCGCTGAAGCAGGACACGCCGGGCCTGCAACCGGTGGCGCAATTGCGGCACACCTGTTCGAGCAACTTGTTCGGCCTGAGCAACGGCGCCGCCGCGCAGCAACTCTTTGGCGACACACAGCTCTCGGACTGTTGGACCACCTTGCAAGGCGGCCTGCGTTATGACAACCAGGGTGCGGTGGGGCGGCTGCGCGGTCACGCCCTGATCGACCGCACACGCTACCGCCATTACTCACTGCTCGACTTCGCCGGCCACGACATCGGCCTGACCTACAACCTGGATCACGCACCGCAGTGGAGCGCCTATGCCACGGCCACCGATAGTTCGGCCCAGCAGAGTCTGGCGCTGCTGCAAGCGCCGCTGCCCGACTTGGTGCACAAACAGGTGGTGGCCGCAGGCGGGGCGCACCGTATCGCGGGCCCATTCGACCTGACGGCCGATACCGCGTTGATCCGCATCCGCAACAGCGCGGGCAGCCAGCGCCCCTACGACATGGACATCGAACTGGTGCGCCTTGGGCCGCGCTACACCACCGCAGCGGGCAACCGCATCGGCTATGCGGTCTCGCTGCTGAAAGGGCGCTATCCCCATGCCGCTGCGCAAACGGGCAATGCGCCTCTGGCCGATTTCCGTCAGCTTGAAGGCGCCCTGCAATTCAACTGGACGGACGACGCCTACTGGCGGCTCTCGGGCACGGCGGGCTATCTGCGCTACACCGCGCCCAGCCTGCCCGCGCTGAATTTCAGCGGCGCCGTGGCCGATATGCAAGCCCAGTTCGCCGCCACCGACAAGACCACACTCGGCTTGAAGCTCTACCGCAAACTCGTCGCTTACAACACCGCAAGCACCAACTATCAGGTGCTCACCGGCGCGCAGTTCAGCGTGATCTGGCATGTCGATGCCGCGGTGCACCTCCAGGCCGACTACGCCCGCGACGAGGCGCTTTACCCCGGCTCGAGCCGAAAGGATCGCCTCCATGGGGGCGGACTGACCGTGGTCTATCTGCCCCGGTCGGGCACACAACTTGCATTGCGATATGCACGGACCAACCGCAGTTCAAACGCGGTCGATGCCAGTTATGCCAACAACACTTTGAGTCTGAGTCTGCAGCAAGCGTTCTGACCCAACTACCGGAGGTTGCTCTGCCATGCGTCTGCGTCACCTGTTGCTTCTTGCCGGCTTTGCGCTCGCGCTCTTGAGCGGGCGCGCCAACGCCGGGGAATACATTCTCGGCACGGGCGATATTGTCAGCGTGAACGTGTACGGCCACCCCGAACTCGAGGTGAAGGCCGTCGAGGTCGATGCCAAGGGCGAGGTGGTGCTGCCGTTGCTGGGCTATGTCGCCATTGGCGGCATGAGCCCCACCGGCGCGGGCAAGGTCATCGCTGCCCGGCTCAAGGAAGGCGGGTTCATCCTCAAGCCCCTGGTCAACTTGTTGGTGGTCAAGTACGACAGCCAGCAGGCGGTGGTGCTCGGCCAGGTCAACAAGCCCGGGCAGTATGTGCTGCAGCGCGGCAGCCGTCTCACCGATCTGATCGCGCAGGCCGGAGGCGTGAGCCCCGCGGGGGGCGACACCGTCATCCTGCAGCATCTGCAGGACGGCAAGCGGGTGGACAGTTCATTCCAGCTCGGCAGCCTGTTCGCCGCTTCCTCACCCGCAGCCAATCCGGTCATCGCCAGCGGCGATGTGATCTATGTGCCGCAGGCCCCGGTGTTCTATATCGAGGGCGAGGTGAACAAGCCCGGCGCCTATCGCCTGGAGCCGGGCATGACGCTGCTGCAAGCCGTGGCGCTAGGCGGCGGGCTGACACGGCGTGGCACGCTCGGCGGGGCCGAAATCCACCGCGCCAGTGCCGAGGGCAAGCTCGACGCCTCCACCGCGGCGGCGGACGCGCCCATCCGCGCCAATGATGTCATCGACATCGGGCAAAGCCTGTTCTAGGAGCCGCCATGGACCTCCAGGGATTACTGCTCGTTCTGCGCGCCCGTTGGCTGGTCATCGCCGCGCTCACGTTGCTGGCGGCTGGCGCCGCGGCGGTGACCGCCAAAATGCTGCCCAAGCACTACATGGCCACAGCCTCGGTGGTGATCAACAGCCAGTACGTCAACCCGGTGACCGGGGCGCAGATGCAAGGCATGTTGATGCCTGCCTACCTCAACACCCAGGCCATGATCCTCACCAATCGCACCACGGCGCTGCAGGTCGTCGACGCGCTGCATCTGACCGACGATGCGCACCTGCAGGCGCTGTATGCCGCACAGGCTGCCAAGCTCCCGCAGGGCGCTGGCGGACTGCGGGAGTGGATCGCCCAGCAGCTGCTGGCCAAATTCAAGGTCAACACCTCCGACCGCGACAACATCATCAACCTGAGCTACACGGCCGCAACGCCTGAACAGGCCGCGCGCGTGACCAACGCCTTCCTCGACGCCTATGTGCAGGCCAATCTGAACCTGCGCACCCAGCCTGCGCAGCGCACCGCGCAGTGGTACGACGCCCAGCTCAAGACCATGCAGGCGCAGCTTCAGCAGGCCCAGGCCAAGCTCATCGCCTATCAGAAGACGCATGGCGTCATCCTCACCGAACAGGACCCGCAGGCCGTCATGCCGCTACAGGCCCTGGCCACGCAGCAGGCCCTGGCAGCGGCGCAGAACTATGCCGACAGCTCCAGGGCGCAGGTGGCCGCCGACCACAACGCCGATGTGATGCGCGACCCGGTAGTGCAGACGCTCAAGACCGGCCTTGCGCAGGCCCAGGCGAGGCTCAGCCAGCTCGCGCAGACCGAGGGCCCCAATTACCCGCAATACATCGCGGCTCAGGCCGAAGTGAACAGCCTGCAGCTCAAGCTGGGGCAGCAGATCGCCGCCGTGCAACGCGCCGTGCAGTCCACGGCGCAGGCCTCGCAGCAAAGCATGGCCGATATGCAGGCCGCGGTGCGCGCGCAGCAACAGCGACTCATCGCCGATAACACGCTCAAGGCGGAGGGCCAGTTTCTGGTGCAGCAGGTGAGCAACGCGCAGCAGCTGTACGACACCACGCTGCGCAGCTACCAGCAAAGTCTGCTGCTGTCCAAGTCTGATCAGACCGACATGACGGTACTCAGCCGCGCTGTTGCGCCGATGCAGCCGCTGGGGCCGCGGGCGCTGATCAGCGTGGCGCTGGGCGCGGCGCTCGGCCTCATTCTCGGCATTTCCCTGGCCCTGCTGCTCGAACAGTTGCAACGCAGGGTGCGATCGATGCAGGAAGTCATCGACCTCACCGGCGCTCCGCTGCTGGGCGCCGTGCAGATCCGCCCCCTTTTGCTGCGCTGATGGACTCCGCCATGGACATTCCCGCTCGTGTCGATCCGATTCCGGTGCGCTTGGCGCGGCGCGCAGATGTGCGCGAACTGGAGGGCACGTTGCTGCGTGCCGCTCCGCCCGCTGGCGCCGTTCCGCGGCCTGAGCTTCCCGCCGATCCCTCGCGCGACCTCAAGCTCGGCCAGCTCCTGCTCGATTCAGGCAAGCTCAGCGCGGCGGATGCCGAGCGCGTGCTGCGGCTGCAGAAAGCCGAAAATCTGCGATTCGGCGACGCCGCAGTTCGCCTCGGCTTGGTGAGCGAGCAGGACATCCTGCTCGCCCTGGCGCGGCAGTTCGACTACCCCTACCTAGCCCCCGGAGTCAGCGGATTCAGCGATGAACTGGTGGCCGCCTATCAGCCGTTCACGCCCCAGGTTGAGCAACTGCGCGCGCTGCGCAGCCAGCTCATGCTGCGCTGGTTTGGCGCCGGGCAGCGTTGCCTGGCGCTAGTCGGAACCGGATCGTCGGGGACGATGAGCAGCCTCGCCGCCAATCTGGCCGTTGTGTTCTCCCAACTAGGTGAGCGCACCCTGCTGATCGACGCCAATCTGCGTCGCCCCCTGTTGCAGGGCATGTTCAACCTGCCAGCGCGGGCCGGCCTGTCGGATGTGCTGATCGGACGTGCCGACGCCACGGCCGCCGTGCGCATCGGGCCACTGCTTGGGCTCACGGTGCTGGGTGCGGGCACACAACCGCCCAACCCCGCCGAATTGCTGGCGCGGCCGAGCTTTTTCAGTCTGTTGAGGCAGAGCGCCGAGCAATTCGACGTCGTTCTGGTCAACACCGCCCCCGGCAACCTCGCCGAGATATTGCCCGTCTGCGCCGCAACTCAAGGGGCCCTGCTCATGGTTGATCAGCACCTCAGCAGCGCCGCAGAAGTGCGCGGCACGGCGACAGCCCTCCACAACGCGGGCCTGACCCTGGTGGGCAGCGTGCTCAACCAGCGCTGAGCCGATTGGCAGACCATGACACTGCCCTTCGATTTCTCCGCCGCCAGCCGCCAGCGCGCGCTGATGGCGTTGACCATTCTGGGGGGAATCGCCCTGGCGCTGCTGGCGGGTTTTGCCGCTGGCAAACTCGCCCTGGACGACCGCGGGCACAAAGCACTGCTGATCGCGCTGCCCGCAGCTTTCGTCCTCGGGCTGCTGTTTGTCTATGCACGCGAAACCCTGCTGCTGCTCATCATCCTGTTCCGCGCCAATCTCGACCCGATGCTCAATATGACCAAGATCGGTGGCGGCGGCGCAGCCATCGGTCTGGGCGGTCTGCTCAACGGCCTCATCATCGGCCTCATCGCCATGGAACTGCTCAACCGCCGCCGCATTCCGGTGATGCGGCTGATGGGGCAGACCTGGCTGCCACTGCTCATCGTCATGGTCGGCACGCTCGCCATCACGCCGCGGCTGGTGCCAGGCATCAAGAACGACCTTGCGCTGCTGTCCAACGCCGCCATCTTCCTGCTCGCCTTCGTGTATGTGCGCGACAAGGCCAGCCACGATGTCTGGATGCGCGCCGTGCTGCTCTCCAGCATTGGCCCCCTGCTCTACGGCTTCTACCAAATCGCCACCCACCAGGGCTTTTACGACGCCGAGGTCGGGATGCGTATCGACAGCACCTTTTCCCACCCCAACATCTTTGCCTTCTATCTGGTACTCCAGATTTCGCTGCTGTTCGTGGTGTGGCGCGGCGGTCTCCTGAGCGTCGGCCTACGTGTGCGCCGGTTGCTGCCGCTCTACATCTTGCTGCTGCTGTTCCTGCTGGTGACCACCAAGACACGCAGCGCCTGGGGCGCGATGGCGTTCTTCTTCCTCGCCTACAGCTTGGTGATGGAGCGCAAGCTGCTGCCGCTGCTGATTCTGGCCGGGCTGGCCTCTTTGTTGCTGCCCGAAGTCCGCGAGCGCATCTCCGAACTGACCACCGGCAACAGCGGCATGTATTACCAGCCGCTCAACTCCTTCGCCTGGCGCAAGGAGATGTGGGCAGCCGCGCTGCACTTCATGCAGCCGCAGCACTACCTGTTCGGCTACGGCAAGGAGTCCTATGAGTTCTACTCGCGGCTGTTCTATCCCTTGGCCAACGGTGTAGGCCCACCCGCACACAACGTCTACATGCAGGTGTTCTTCGACGGCGGACTGGCGGGGCTGGCCGGCTTCGTCTGGCTGCTGATCGGCACGGGCGTGCTCGCCGCAAGCGTGCGCAAGACGGATCGTGTGGAGGGATTTTTACTTTTGATGCTGGTGCTGGAGTTCGCGCTGGTCTCGGTCTCGGACAACATGCTCGACTACCTGGTCTACAACTGGTATCTGTGGTTTGTCCTCGGCGCTGGAATCAGCCTGCATTTCCATCGCACCACGCAGGCCGCAACCACACAACCGATCAAACGCATGACGACATTCGAGCGATCCGCGTTTGACCCCATGGTGCGTTGGAGGCGGTGATGCGGCTCAAACACGATCCCGACTGGCAGCAGGACCTGCTGCGGCTCGGCATGGCGCGGCCGTTCTTCAAGGAGCAATCCATCTGGGCAATCTGGGTGTATCGCTATGGCCGCCGGGTGGACGCGCTGCCGCACGGCTTGGGCAAGCGCCTCCGAACCCAGCTCTATTGGCTGATGTTCCGCTTTGTCGAAACCTGGACGGGCATCAGTCTGCCGAAAGAAGCGGTGATAGGCGGCGGGCTGCGCATCTTCCATTTCGGCGGCATCTTCATTCACCCCGGCGTGAGGATGGGGCGGGCGTGCACCTTGCGGCAGGGCGTGACCATCGGCAACAAGACCGAGGGCGGACCAGTGCCTGTGCTGGAGGACGATGTGGAACTGGGCGCCTACGCGCAGGTGCTCGGGGGCGTTGTGCTCCGCTCGGGCTGCCGGGTGGGGGCGATGTCAGTCGTGCTGCACGATGTAGCCGCGGGCGTGACGGTGGCGGGCGCGCCGGCCCGGCCCCTGCACGCGCGTACACCAAACCTTGTGGTGGTGCCCACGCCGTTAATGCGGCAGACGGATGTGTGAAATGAGCGATCTGGCCATGCAAGCCGAAATGCAAGCCGTCACGATGAGGCCGGGAATGAAGGTGGCCTATTTCATCAACCAGTACCCCAAGGTCAGCCACACCTTCATCCGGCGCGAAATTCAGGCGCTGGAGCGGCAAGGAATATCGGTGCAGCGCATCGCGCTGCGCGGTTGGGACGCCGAACTGGTGGACGCTGCGGATCGCGTGGAGCGAAGCCAGACCCAGTACATCCTCCAGCGAGGATTGCGCGGACTGACGGGGCCCTTGTTCAAGAGTTTGCTGCGACACCCCGTGGGCATGCTTCGCGCCCTGGCCTGGGCGGGGCGCATGTCCAGACTGAATGAGCGGGGCCTTCCCTACCATTTGATCTATCTTGCCGAAGCCTGCCAGCTCGTGCTTTGGGTGAAGGCGGCCGGGGCGACGCATATTCATGCGCATTTCGGAACCAACTCCGCTGAGGTGGTTTTTCTGGCGCGGCTGCTGGGCGGTCCGGCCTACAGTTTCACGGTGCACGGGCCGGAGGAGTTCGACAAGCCGCTGGGGATTCATCTGAAAGAGAAGATCGAGCACAGTGATTTTGTCGTGGCGATCAGTTCGTTCTGTCGCAGCCAGTTGTTTCGCTGGGTCGGTTCGCGTCATTGGGACAAGGTTCACGTCGTGCGCTGCGGCATCGAAACCAGCTTTCACGGCGGCCAGGCGAATCGATGCAGCACTGGTCGGCAACTGGTCTGTGTAGGCCGATTGAGCGAGCAGAAAGGGCACCTCCTGCTTCTGGAGGCGGCGGCCTTGCTGGTGGCGCAAGGAGAGGACTTCTCGCTGACGCTGGCTGGCGATGGCGAGCTGCGGCCCGCTATCGAGGCGGCAATCGACCGCATGGGCCTGCGTGACAGAGTCGTCATCACGGGCTGGATCGGAGGTTCAGAAGTTCGTCAGCATTTGCTGCAAGCCAGGGCGCTGGTACTGTCGAGCTTTGCCGAAGGGTTGCCGGTGGTCGTCATGGAGGCCATGGCGCTGAGCCGCCCGGTCATCGCCACGCAGGTCGCCGCCATGTCAGAGCTGGTCGAGGACGAAAAGAGCGGCTGGTTGTGCCCTGCGGGGGATGCCACCGCCTTGGCGCGCGCCATGCAACGCTGTCTTCACACCAGCGCGGAGCGACTCGACGCCATGGGGGCCTATGCGCGCGAAGTCGTGATGTCCAGGCATGACGCCGATGCCGAGGCGCTGCGGCTTGGGCGGCTATTCCAAAGACTTCCGGTGCAGCAGGGGAGTTTGCCATGATGACGCTGATATATGCCCTGTTGCTGCTGGCGACTCTGGCGCTGGCCTTGCCCATCGGGCTGTTGTTGCTGCAAATATTGAGTGCTGGTTTCAAAGGCGGGAGGCTCTCGCCGCCTCCCGCTTTGGAGGTGGACGCGCAGATCGCCGTGTTGGTCCCGGCGCATGACGAGGCCAGAAACATCGACTCGACAGTGCGGGGCGTTCTGCAGGAGGTGCGTGTGGGGGATCGCGTACTGGTGGTGGCGGACAACTGCAGCGACAACACGGCGGCGCTTGCCCGTGCGGCCGGGGCCGAAGTGGTTGAGCGGCAGGATGCGCTGCGGCGTGGCAAGGGCTATGCCCTGGATTTCGGTCTGAAGCACCTTGCCGCGACCCCCCCGGACGTGGTCGTCATCGTCGATGCAGATTGCAGGGTCGGGCGCGGTGCGATGACCTGCTTGTCCGCCGCCGCGTTGCAGGCGGGCGCCCCGGCGCAGGCGCACTACCGCATGGCGCTTGCGCCGGGCGCCGGTCTGAAAATCAAGATCGCGGGTCTCGCCTGGCGCGTCAAAAATCTGGTGCGCCCATTGGGCTATCGCCACATGGGTCTGCCTTGTCAGTTGATGGGAAGTGGAATGGCCTTTCCTTGGGCGCTGATCCATCGCGTTGATCTGGCCAGCGGCCACCTTGTCGAGGATCTCAAACTGGGGCTGGACCTCGCGCAAATGCGGGTGTCGCCCGTGTTCGTGCCACAAGCCGAGGTGGTCAGCGCGTTTCCCGAGAGCGCCGCTGGTGTGACAACACAGAGGAGGCGATGGGAGCATGGGCATCTCGGCATGGTGAGCGTGGCGCCGAAACTGCTCTGGCGAGGATTGCGTTCGGCCAACCTCGGACTGTTCGCCTTGGCCGCCGACTTGTGCATTCCACCTTTGGCGCTGTTGACGCTGTTGACGCTTACGGTCGCTGCGCTATCCAGCCTTGCAGGGTGGTTTTTGCATTGGACAGCGCCAGCAGTGATGGCTTGGGCGCTTTGTGCGGGGCTGTGGTTGGCGATTTTCACCGCGTGGTTTCGGCACGGCCGCGATCTGCTGACTTTCAGGGAACTGGCCGGCGTGCCGATTTATATCCTTTGGAAGGTGCCGATCTACCTCAGCTTCCTTCTGCGACGCGAACGAAACTGGGTGCGCTCGGCTCGGGAGGGCGAGTGATGTCCTCTGACGTTCCGCGCCCACAGACGTCGGCAGATCCCGGTGCGATGTCGCTCTTTGGTCTGTCCATTCAGAACACCACTCTGGAGCTGGCGGCCGAAACGCTGCTGCAATCCGCGTCAAGCGGGCAGGGACGCCGGGTGTATTTCGTCAACGCGCACTGCATCAACATCGCCGCCTCGAAGGCAGACTACGAGCACATCCTTCATGCCGCCGATCTGCTTTATGCGGACGGTATCGGCATGCGTCTGGCCGCTCGGGTTGCGGGTGTTGCGTTACGCGACAACGTGAACGGCACCGATCTGTTTCCGCTGCTCTGCGCCGGGGCAGCGCGAGCCGGGCTGGAGCTCGCTTTCATTGGGGGCAAGCCGGGCATCGCACAGGCCTGTGCGCGCAACATGAGGGACGCGCATCCCGGCTTGAAGGTGACTTACATTCAGGACGGCTATTTTTCGCCTGCAGAGACGTCGGACATACTCCAGGCCGTTCGACACTCGCAGGCGCGCCTGGTCTTTGTTGCCATGGGGGTGCCCCGGCAGGAACAATTCATTCACGCCCACCGGGATGATCTGGGAGCCACGGTCTGCATCGGGGTCGGCGCTTTGTTTGACTTTTACTCGGGCACCATTCCCAGAGCGCCGAGGCTGATGCGCAGATTCGGCCTCGAATGGCTATTCCGGCTGTTGGTTGAGCCGCGCCGCTTATTTGCGCGCTATGTGCTGGGCAACCCGCAGTTCGTCGCACGCGTCTTGTGGCGACGACTGCAGAGCCGGGGCGCTTTGACTCACGAGCCGCTGGCGCACTGAATTGGACTTGAGTGCGAGACTGTCAGCGTTGAAATTGGTGCATTTGCATCATTTTGGGGCATTTCATCGCGATAGATTTGGTGCTCTGAACAAAAGTAAGAATTTTCCGAAACAAAAACCATCATTAACCTACCGCGAGAGGCCCGCTTGAGCTTGTAACATGCGTCCCTCTTTCGCTGTCTTTGCCGCTCTGCTGCAGGAATGGGGGCTATCCCTTTTTTTCCCATGCAGCCTGAGACAAATCAGCGCGCTTTGGTTGAAGGGGTTCGTCATGTGCAAGATCATTCGTTGGCCTGCGGCTTTGTTTCTGGCCTTTACCCTGGCAGGCTGTGGCGGAGGGGTCGGCAGCACCCAAAGCCCAACCGCCTCGGATGGCAACACGAGTATTGCGGTGGCCACGGCGGCTCCTGCGCCGACCGAGACGACGGTTGCTCAAACGCCAGTTGCTGCTCCGATAGCGACCTCGACCTCGACCTCGACCTCGACCTCGACCTCGACCTCGACCTCGACCCCGTCGGTGACCCGGGTCTTTTCCCCGCAGAGCTTCTGGTATCAGCCCATTCCAGCCGATGCGACGTTGAATTCCTTGTCAGCGGTTTACGCCAAAAATCTGGTTGCCCAGATCGTCAACCGTTACAACGGGACGACAGCGCTCAACACCACCAGTTATGCCGCGCCGATCTACTTTGTGCAGACGGTCGGTGGTGCCAAGACGGTGACTTGGCAGGACGGCATGCCCATTTATCCGGTCGCGCAAACCGTCAACGTTGGCTTCAACGACTGCCAGAACAAGGGCTGGACCGACCCCAAGCTGATCGCGCAGTGGCAAAACGTGCCCATCCCTGCGGGCGCGACCGAGGCGAACGGCACCGACAGTGAGATGTCCATTTACGACATCAGCACCAAGACGCTGTGGGATTTCTGGGTCATGCGCCAGAACAGCGGCCAATGGACGGCCTGCTGGGGCGGGCGCATCCAGCATACCGACCAGAGTGACGGCATCTATCCCCACCCCTATGGCACCACGGCGACCGGCCTGCCGTTCATCGGGGGCGAAATATCGGCACAGGAACTGAAAGACGGCGTTATCAATCACGTCATGGGCATCTCCCTTGCCAGCCCGGCAAAGTGGCCGACTTTTTCCTGGCCTGCAAACCGGACCGATGGCTACAACATAGACAATCAGGTCAACGCCATTCCCGAAGGCACGCGCATGCGGCTCGACCCCAGTGTGAACGTCGATGCGCTGAACCTCTCTCCGGTGGGCAAGATCATCGCCAAAGCCGCACAGAAGTACGGTTTTGTGGTGTGGGACCAGGCTGGGTCGGTGTCCCTGCGGGCGGTCAACCCCATGACCTACACCCTCGCGGGCCAGGCCGATCCCTACCCCGCACTGTTTGGCGGGATGGCTTACTGGCAGGTGCTGCAGAACTTCCCTTGGGACAAGATGCAGTTCATGCCGAATAACTACGGCAAGCCGAACTGAGCGCCCGCCGCCGCGCATCGCTGCGGCGCGCCGGGTGAGTCCCCACGGCACGCGTTGTGCTTGAGACCCGTGTATGGGGATTGAGCCGCTTTGGGTGCATGTGACGGATCTGGGCGACAGCGCTGTGCTGTTGCCGCTTGCGCTGGTGATTTTTCTCTGGCTGGGACTGCAGTCCTGGCGCATTGCTGCCCTGTGGGCAGGGCTGTTCGGCCTTGACGGGGCGGTGGTGGCCCTGAGCAAAATTCTCTATATGGGTTGGGGCCTGCATCCGGCGTCTTGGAATTTCACCGGTCTGAGCGGGCACAGCGCCCTGTCGATGTTGGTTTGGCCCACGATCGGCATGCTTCTGGCCGTGGGCCGCCGACGGTTCTGGCGGCTGGCGCTGCCTTTGGCGGGAGCCGTGCTGTCGGCGGCGATTGTGGTGTCGCGGCTGGCCATCGATGTCCACACGCCGCCCGAAGCAGCGCTTGGCGCACTATGGGGCGGCGTCCTCGCACTCGCTTTCCTCTACTTCAGTTGGAACGAGGCCAGGCACGGCTTGTCCCGTCCCGGTCTGCTGTTGCCGCTGGCGCTCATCCTGCCCTTGGCGCTGACCTACGGCCAGATCTTTCCTTCCACGCCATTTCTCGAGGACGTGGCATGCCGACTAAGCGGCCATGCGCAACCCTACACGCGCAGCGATCTGGAGCGGCAATTGGGGCAATATCCGGGGCAATATCCGGGGCAATAACCGAAGTGCACCGCATGAATTGCCAGGATCAGGGATATTCAGCAACACGAGCGCCAGAAAACCCAGACAACTATCGCCGTGCCTGCCAGAAAAAGCGGCGGCGCGGTCATGTGATGAGGTTCGTGGCGGCTGTCATGCGTCTACCGGGCTGACGCGCACCCCGACCTTGAGGGTGTGATCGCCGCCGCCGCGGATGACGCCGCGCAGGGGTGACACATCGGCGAAGTCGCGGCCCAGGGCAATGCGCACATAGTCGGCGGCGGGCTGGCGGTTATTGGTGGGATCAAACTCCACCCATCCGTTGACCGGGCACCACACGGCCACCCAGGCGTGCGAGGCATCGGCGCCGACGAGTTGTTCTTCGCCGGGCTTGGGATGCGAGCGCAGGTAGCCGCTGACGTAGCGCGCGGCCAGCCCGAGGCTGCGCAGGGCGGAAATCATGACATGCGCATAGTCTTGGCAGACGCCGGCGCGTAGTTCGAGCGCCTGCGGGGCGCGGGTCTGGACCTCGGTGCTCTCGGGGTTGTAGGTGAAGTCGGCGTGAATGCGCTGCATCAGGTCGAGCGCGCCGCCGAGCAACGGTTGCCCGGGCGCAAAGCTGGGGGCGGCGTAGGCGGCGGCGGCGGCAAACAGGGGGGCGAAATGGGTGCCGAAGGTGAACTCGGCCTCGGCTACATAGGGCTTGCCCGCGCGGTAGAGCAGTTGTTCGCGCACCTGCTCCCACGGCGGGCTGGCATCCCAGTCGGGCGCCTCGGGCGCGCGCACTTGCACCAGGCTGACGGCGCGCACGGTCAGGGTGTCGTGCGGGCTGTAGTAGGCGAAGAACTCACGCTGGTTGCCGAACATATCGACATCGCTGTGACGATGTTCGGGCTCGGGGTGAATGTCGCAGACATAGTCGATGCGCTGTTGCGCGGCATGGTCGAGCGGGCAGAGATGCGCCAGATGGTGGGCCAGCTCGACCGGGGTGGCGTAGGCGTAGGCGGTTTCGTGTACCACGCGGTAGAGCACGGCGTCAGCCTGCGCGGCAGAGGCGTCTTGAGTCATGCGTGCGGCTTTCAATACCCGCCCAGCGTGCGGTCAGGCAGGCTGGCGTGGGCGAAATAGCGGCGGCTGATCTCGTCCGACAGACGCCAGGCGAGATCGATGCTCTGCGTCAGGGCGAGATCCAGCCACGTGTAATGCAATTCTTGGGTGTGGGTGCAGAGTTCGGGCAGGTGCCAGTCATCGGGGTCGGGCGCGAGGGCGATCAGGGCTTCCTTGTCGGCGGTCTCGCCGGGCAGTCGGGCCATGCGGGCGCGCAGGGTCTGGGCGACCCAGCCCAGGGCGCGGGGGTTTTCGCGGTCGAGCATGAGCAGGTCGAGCAGGGGCGGAACCTCTTGCCGCTTCTGGTACAACGCGCGGTAGGTGATGGTGCTGTCGAACAGTGCCAGCAGCAGGTTGAAGCCGCTGTCGCTGTGCACCGCGCCGCTGCGGAAGGCCACGGCCAGCGCTTGCCCCAGCAGCAAGAGACGTTCGATGTGGCGGCCGATGCTCAGCAGACGCCAGCCGTCGTCGCGGGTCATGCGATCGGTTTGCGCGCCGGTGATGGCGCTGAGCACTTCGGTGAGCTGCTCCAGCCCGCGCAAGGCCTGGGCCGACTGCAACTCTTCTCGCCGCGAGGCCGTGGGCAAAAGCTCCAGCGCGGTGGCCGAGACGATCCATTGCCGGTGGTCGCCGCCCAAGCGTTCGCGAACTTGAGTGGCCGCGTGGCCCAGCGCCTGTAGGTTCTGCACGATGCCGCCGGCGTGCTGCCCCGGCACGAGACCGCGCACCACGCAGTGCTCGAATCCTTGCGGGTTGTCGCGAAGATCGGGCGCCTCCTTCTCGACCAGACCGGTGCTGCGACACCATTGGTCGAGCATGTCGCAGACGGCCGGGCCCATGTCGTCGTCGCCCGAGAGCGCGCGCAGGGTGATGCGCGCCAGCCGGGCGCTGAATTCGGCGCGCTCGCAGTAGCGTCCTAGCCAGAACAGGTTTTCGGCCGCGCGGCTGGTCACCACGCGGTGATGGTTGATCAGATCTTGCGGGCGCATCGGCTCGGGCAGCAGGGTGGAGCTGTCCACCGCGTCGCCGGTGATGACCCAGGCGTCCTGGCTGCTGCCGCCGCGCTGCATCGACACGGTGTTGCCGCCGCGCGGCGCGGTGCGCACCAGCCCGCCGGGCAGCACGCGCCAGCCGCCGCGACCGTCTGACAGGGCATACACCCGCAGCATGGCGGCGCGGGCGGCCAGCCGCTCGTCGCTCCACACCGGTACGTGCGGCAGGGGCTGATATTGCTGCAGGGTGACGAGTGCGGGGTTGGACTGCACCCGCTCGCGCCACGCGGGCAGTTGGCCGTAATCGAGGCTGGCCATGACCGTGGGCTCGAACCCGCACTCCGCATGCACGGGCTTGATCACCCATGAGCGCAGATCGTCCAGCGGCGCGTCGCACACGCCCGGTTCGCCGCACCACCAGGTGGGCAGCGAGGGCAGTTTGAGCGGCTCGCCCAGCAGGGTTTCGCACAGCTTGGGCAGAAATCCCTGCACCGCGGGCGATTCGAGAAAACCGGCGCCGAGCGCATTGGCCACGAGCACGTTGCCCGCGCGCACCGCCTGCAGCAGCCCGGCCACGCCCAGCATCGAATCTGGACGCAGTTCGAGCGGGTCGCAGAAGCTGTCGTCGAGACGGCGCAGCACCACGTGCACCGGCTCCAGGCCGCGCAGGGTTTTGAGGTAGAGCCGGTCCTCGCGCACGGTGAGGTCGCTGCCTTCGGCCAGGGTGATGCCCAGGTAGCGCGCCAGATAGACCTGCTCGAAATAGGTTTCGCTGTACGGGCCGGGGGTGAGCAGCACCACGCGGCTGCCCACGCCGCCGGGCGAGAGCCGCAACAGCGTATCCATCAGCAGCCGGTAGCTGGCGGCCAGGCGCTGCACTTTCAGGTGGCTGAACGCGTCCGGGAACAGGCGGGAGATGAGGATGCGGTTTTCCAGCAGATAGCCCAGGCCCGAGGGCGCCTGCGTCCGCTGGTTGACCACGCGCCACACGCCGTCGGGCCCGCGCGCCAGGTCGAAGGCGGCGATGTGCAGCCAGATATTGCCCGGCGGTGCGTGGCCGTGCAGGGCACGCAAATAGCCGGGATGCCCCTGCACCAGCGCCGGTGGCAGCAGCCCTTCCTTGAGGGTGCGCTGCGGGCCGGTGTAGAGGTCGGCAAGGATGGTGTTGAGCAGTGCGGCGCGTTGGGCGATGCCGACGGAAATCTGCTTCCAGGAGGCTGAGTCGACCAGCAGCGGGAACAGATCGACCGACCAGGCGCGCACGGCTTGCGCGGCGTCGGCGTGGACGTTGTAGGTCACGCCGTCGTCGTGAATCTGCTGCAGCAACTGCTGCTGCCGGGCGCTCAGGCTGTCGAAGCCGCCGGAGCCGAGCAGTCGAAAAAAGTGGTCCCAGAGCGGGGCCAGCGGCGCACCCGCCCCGCCATCGGAGACGCCGCCGCGCAATTCGTCCCAGTGTCCGGGGATGACGGGGGAAGCCAAGTCGCGGGCAAGCGCGGCACAGTCTTCACCCGGATCGAACGCGCCTTGCGATTGTGATTGAGATTGGAACAGGCTGACCATATGACATTGTGGCATGCGGGGGGCGCCGAGACGGCGGCGGGCATCCCCCGATTTCGGTCAAATTTCACGCGCCCGTTCGCAAATCCAGGGTGAAGGGAAACTCCAGGCTGGGATGCACCGGCGCCACCCGCATGCGGCCCGGCGTGTGGCCCATGCGGAAAAAGCGCGACAGACGGCGGCTCTCGGCCTCGTAGGAGTTGACTGGGAAGACAGTGGGATTGCTGCCGCCCGGGTGCTCGACGTGGTACTGGCAGCCGCCCAGCGAGCGCTCCATCCAGGTATCGACCAGATCGAAGGTCAGCGGCGCGTGCACGCCGATGCCGGGGTGTAGCGCCGAGGGCGGATGCCACGCGCGGTAGCGCACGCCGCAGACAAACTCGCCGCTGCGCCCGGTGGGTTGTAGCGGCACGGCCTGGCCGTTGACCGTGAGCACATGGCGGCTGTCGGTCAGGCCGCTGATTTTCACTTCCACCCGCTCCAGCGAGGAATCGACATAGCGCACCGTGGTTCCTGCCGCGCCTTCTTCGCCCATGACATGCCAGGGTTCGAGCGCCATGCGCAGTTCCAGCTTCATGCCGCTCACTGCGTAATCGCCCAGCAGCGGGAAGCGGAAGGTGTGATGGGGCGCGAACCACTGCGGATCGAAGTCGAACCCGGCCTCGCGCAGTTCGGTGAGCACGTCGTCGAAGTCCATCGCAATGAAGGTGGGCAGCAGGAAGCGGTCGTGTAGCGCGGTCCCCCAGCGCTGCAGTGCGGCGGTGTAGGGCGCGTGCCAGAAGCGGGCGATGAGGGCGCGCAGCAGCAGTTGCTGCACCACGCTCATGCGGGCGTGCGGCGGCATCTCGAAGGCGCGCAGTTCGAGCAGGCCGAGGCGGCCGGTGGCGCCGTCCGGGCTGTAGAGCTTGTCGATGCAGAACTCGCTGCGATGGGTGTTGCCGGTGACGTCGATGAGGAGGTTGCGCAGGGTACGATCGACAAACCAAGCTGGAGCGTCAACGCCGTAGCGCGCGCGGTTGGCACGCAACTCGGCCAGGGCGATTTCGAGTTCGTAGACCTGATCGTCGCGCGCTTCGTCCACCCGCGGCGCCTGGCTGGTGGGGCCGATGAACAGGCCGGAAAACAGATAGCTCAGCGAGGGATGGTTGTGCCAGTAGGCGATCAGGCTGGCCAGCAGATCGGGGCGTCGCAGGAAGGGGCTGTCCGCCGGCGTGGCGCCGCCGAGCACGACATGGTTGCCGCCGCCGGTGCCGGTGTGGCGGCCATCGAGCATGAACTTCTCGGCGCCCAGCCGGGTTTCAAACGCAGCCTGGTAGAGGAATTCGGTGTGGTCGACCAGCTCGGCCCAGTTGTGCGCCGGGTGGATGTTGACCTCGATGACGCCGGGGTCGGGCGTGACCTGCAGCAGATTGAGCCGCGGGTCGCGCGGCGGCGGGTAGCCTTCGAGCACCAGCTTGACCCGCAGACGCTGCGCCGTGGTCTCGATGGCGGCGAGCAGGTCGAGATAGTCTTCCGCCGAAACCAGCGGCGGCATGAACACGTAAAGAATGCCGCCGCGCGCCTCCACGCACATCGCGGTGCGCAAAATCCAGCTGGCCGACTCGAAGCGGTCGGGGTGGCGGCCATCGCCGGGCCGTAACCGTTGGCCGTCGCCGCGGGACAGATCGGCTCCAGCACCGCTCGCTCCTTGCGGTCCGCCCCGATGCGGTGCTGCGACGCCCTGGTTTTGCACGCCAACGGTGCCGCCTTCGGCGTAGCCGCCCCCAATGCGGTGCATCGGGCCGTATTGCAGACGAAGTGCTGCGGCGTCGGGCAGGCCGTTGCGCGGGGCGAACGGGTCGTGCGCCCAGTCGGAGGCGCGGTCGCCCTCGGTGGCCCAGGGCAGCGAGTCGAGCGGCAGGCGCCAGCCCATGGCCGAGTCGCCGGGGAACAGGTACATGCGCTCGTCGCGGAAGAACCACGGCCCCGAGATCCAGCGCGGGCCGCTGAGCTGGGGGGAACCCGGCTCGCGGCGGATCGGCAGGGCGTAGCCGGTCGGCGTTTTCAGCCCTTGATCGAACACCTTGCGCAGACGGGCGCGCTCAAGCTCGTCTTCGACCCGCGAGTCGAACGGATCGACGTTGACCGGCAGGCGGCGCTCGCGCCACAGGTAGTACCAGGTGTCTTCATAGCCGGTCTGCACATGGGCGGGGTTGACGCCCAGGGTATCGACCAGGGCGAGGATGAAGGTGTGCGCGTCGAGCGCGGTGGCGCTGCCGCCCAGACGTTCGTCGGCGAACAGCTCGGGGTTGTGCCAGCAGGGCTGGCCGTCGCGCCGCCAGATGGCCGACAGCGCCCAGCGCGGCAATTGCTCGCCGGGGTACCACTTGCCCTGGCCGAAATGCAGAAATCCGCCGGGGCCGTAGCGGGCGATGAGTTTGCCGATGAGTTCGCCCGCATATCCGCGCTTGGTCGGCCCTTGCGCGTCGGTGTTCCATTCGGGCGCGTCGCGGTCGGTGGTGGCGACGAAGGTCGGCTCGCCGCCCTGGGTGAGGCGCACGTCGCCGTTTTTGAGTTGCTGATCGACCACTTCGCCCAGGGCGAGCACGGCCTGCCACTGGTCGTCGGTGTAGGGCTTGGTGACGCGCGGCGATTCGTAAATGCGGGTCACGGCCATGTGATGGCTGAATTCCACCTCGCATTCGTCGATCATGCCTTCGACCGGGGCCGCGCCCGAGGGCTGCGGGGTGCAGGCCAGCGGAATATGGCCTTCGCCTGCGAGCAGGCCGGAGGTGGGGTCGAGGCCGATCCAGCCCGCTCCAGGCAGATACACCTCGCACCAGGCGTGCAGATCGGTGAAGTCGGCCTCGGCGCCGCTGGGGCCGTCGAGCGCCTTCACGTCCGGGGTGAGCTGAATGAGATAGCCGGAGACGAAGCGGGCGGCCAGACCGAGGTGGCGCAGCACCTGCACCAGCAGCCAGCCGGTGTCGCGGCAGGAGCCGCAGGCGCGTTCGAGCGTCTGCTCGGGCGTCTGCACGCCGGGCTCCAGGCGGACGGTGTAGCCAATATCGCGCTGCAGCTGCTGGTTGAGATCGACCAGAAAGTCTTGCGTGCGGCGCGGGGCGAGGTCGATGCTGTCGATCAGGGTTTTGAGCCGCGGGGTGAGCGGGTCGGCCGCCAGATAAGGGCCGAGTTCGGCTTCTAGTTCCGGGGCGTAGCTGAAGGGGAATTTTTCGGCTTCGGGTTCGAGAAAGAAGTCGAAAGGGTTGAGCACCGACATCTCGGCCACCAGATCGACGGTGATCTGCAGCAGCGTGGTTTTTTCGGGGAAGGTCAGGCGGGCGAGGTAGTTGGAGAACGGGTCTTGCTGCCAGTTGATGAAATGCCCGGCGGGTTCCACCCGCTGGCTGTACGACAGAATGGGCGTGCGGCAATGCGGCGCGGGACGCAGGCGCACCACGTGCGGCGAGAGGCCCACCGGGCGGTCGAAGCGGTAGGTGGTGGTGTGCGTGAGCGCGACGTGGATGGACATCCGGGCACCTTGGAAAAGTTGAGGAGAAGCAGTCGAGGCGTTGAGGAAGCGGCGGGGTGAAACCTCAGGCGGCGAGAAAATCCTGGCTGATGCCGACGCCCAGATCGTTAATGCGCTCCAGAAAATGGGTGAGATAGGCGTGCAGCCCAGTGGCCATGATGTCGTCGAGCCGGCCGAACTGCAGTTGCGCATTGAGCAGCCCGGCGCGTCGCAGGGTTTCGCGCGACTGCGGGTTGGCCACGGCCTGCAGATGGTTGTTCACCGCCATCATGCAGGCGGCGAGTGACCGCGGCATGTCAGGTCGCAGGATGAGCAGCCCGGCCACGCGCTCGGGGGTGATGACGTCGCGGTACACCTTGCGATAGACCTCGAAACCCGAGACCGAGCGCAGCACCCCCGACCAGTGATAGAAGTCGTGCTCCTGCACCCGGCCATTGCCGCCCGCCGAGCCGTAAAAGTCGGATTGCCGGGCGTGGAACTTCACGTCGATCAGCCGGGCCGTGTTGTCGGCGCGTTCCAGAAAGGTGCCGATGCGCAGGAAGTGGAAAGCCTCGTCCTGCAGCATGGTGCCCGAGGTCACGCCGCGCGAGAGGTGCGAGCGGTATTTCACCCACTCGAAGTACTGCGCCGGGTCTTGTCGGCACAGACCCTTGGCCAGCATGCGCTGCGATTCCAGCCAGGTCTGATTGACGGTTTCCCATACCTCGGTGGTGATGGCGCCGCGCACCGCGCGGGCGTTTTCGCGCGCGGCGCGCAGGCAGCTCTGGATGGAGGAGGGATTGCTGGTATCGCACACCATGAAGTCGAGCACCTTGTCGGCGTCGATCTCGCCGTGACGTTCGGTGTAGGCGGCGGTCAGCTCGGAGATGCCCAGCAGGCCGTGCCAGCCCAGATGCATGGCCTCGGCGCCTTGCGGCAGCAGGGCCGACTGCACATGCACGTCGAGCATGCGGGCGGTGTTTTCGGCGCGTTCGGTGTAACGGGCCATCCAGAACAGGTGATCGGCGGTTCGGCTGAGCATGATGCGTTTCTCGGGGCTGAGAGTTTGCGAGG
>NZ_JBYCKI010000055.1:0-3013 GCF_057473305.1 Thiomonas sp. TH-17 | reverse complement strand
TCTTCTTGCTGTTGCCGTGCAGGTCGAGCAAGTACAGTGCATCGAAGCTCTGCATCAGGCTCTGACGCATGCCGCGGAACGTGGGGTTGTCCAGGTAGCCGTGGTTGGTGACAAAGGCGAGGATGCCGTGGCCGGTCTGCTCGATACGCCACTGCGCAAAGCGGATGAACTTCACGTAGTCGTCGTTGAGCCATTTCGGATTGCGTTCGCCAAGCGGCTTGCCGTCGCAGGCGAAGTAGTTGCCGGTTTTCTGGCCGGTGAGCGCGTCGTGGCCGCGCAGCAAGCCGGCAATCCACGCGCCTGTGTTGGCCGAGTGCCCCGAATACGGCGGGTTGCCCAGCACCACCATGACCGGCGCCTCACGCTTGACCAAGCCTGCGGCGCGTGATTCCTCGGCCAGCCACTGCGTGAACAGCGGCATGCCGGTCAGTTCGTGGGCTTCCTCCAGCGAGTTCGTGAGGTACACGCCCAGGCGCTGGTCGCTGGCGAAGTCGTAGCCGGACTGCTCCAACTCCAGGCCCAGCTTCATGTGTGCCACCGCGTAGGGCGCCATCAGCAACTCGAAGCCGAACAGGCGCGGCAGCAGGTGCTCGGCCACGTAGCCAGGCCAGGCGCCGGCGTTGCCTTCGAAGTGTGCGCGGATCCGCTGGATCACTGCATACAGGAAGGTGCCGGTGCCAGTGGCGGGATCGAGGATCTGCAGGCGGTGCGTCTCGAAGGACTCCATGCCGCCGCCCGGCTTCGGGCGCTTGAGCTTGACCTTGGCGGCGTGTGCCAGGCCGTCGGTCAGCTTGAACTCGCGCAGCAGGAGGTGCTCGACGCTGCGCACGATCCAGTTCACCACCGGCTCGGGTGTGTAGTACACGCCACGCGCCTCACGCATGGCTGAGTCGTAGGCGGCGAGGAAGGTCTCGTAGAAGTGCACCACGGGATCCTCTTGCCGTGTGCGCTGACCGAAGGTCTCGAGGATGCTCGCGATGTCGGCGCGCGCCAGTAGCTCCGCCAACTGGTCCACGGCCCAGGCGATGCGATCATCGAGATCAGGCCCGGCGATGCTGTTGAACATGCGCCGCAGGAAGGGGTTGGTTCTGGGCAGCGCGGTGGCGGCGCTCTGGCGGGTGAAGCCCGCCGCCGGCGCGTTGCAGCGCGCGGCGAACAGGCCATAGCACAACGTCTGCGCGTACATGTCGGCGAACTGTGCAGGGGTGAGCGAGTCAATCAGCACCTTGCGGAACGCCTCAAGCTGGCCGTGCAGTTCGCCGGCCTCGCCTTCACCGCTGAAGGTGCGTTCGATCAGGGTGCGGATCAGGCGCGCAAGCGCGGCCATCCGCCGGGCCAGTTCAGCCGGCGAGGCGGCCAGTGGAATGTCGGCCTCGAGGAACTGCCCGAGTAGCTGGGCGACTTCGGAAGCGGCATCGGCGTTCCAGCGGATGCGGCCATCCCGGCCGGGGCGCGGCAGCGAGGCCTTGAGCTTCAGATCGCCACCGAGGTACCAGCGGAATTCGAGGTAGTCGGTGAGGATCAGGTTGCCCAGCGAATCGCGGTAGCGACCGAGTTGCTCGCTACGCTCGACCTCGTTGAGGTTGGCGCCGACATCCTTGGCCTCGACGTAGCCCAGCGGCACCGTGCCGCGGGCGATCACGTAGTCGGGAGCGCCGCAGGCGATCCGGCGCGGCTCGTTGACTGCCTGCACGGCGGGATCGCCGGCTACGGCCTCCAGCATCGCCTTCAGCGCAGGGCGGTGCGTGTGCTCGGTGGCGTCGCCGCGCTTGAGGGATGCCTCGATCGCGGCCAGGTAGTCCTTGAGCGGGTTTCGATCCATCGTGCGGGCCGAGTGGAGTTGAGGCGCTGACGATACTGTATCGAGAGCGCTTCAGAAGCTCGGCAGGAGCAAGGGCCGATTGCCTTGCAACGCGGCACCTTCAAGCGAGGCGTTGCGGAATGGCGCGCGGTGCAGGTGGCGGGGTGCGTCCCAGCTTCACATAGAGATGGTTGTTCAAGAGCACCGGAATCCCGCGGCAGGCAATGTCAAGATGCCGGTCGGTCCACGCGCCTGAGAAGGCGCCATCCGTAATATGTGCCGTCAGCTTGTTGGCAAATTCAAAGATCGCAACGATCGCGCTCTCGGCCTCTTCGCGCGGGCCATCGTAGGCTTCATACACCTGCTCTGGAGATACCTTCGCCAGTTCTTGGCCTGCCGTCGAATAGTGCTCAATCGCAATGTCCCCAGGAAGACGGTGCTGGACTTGCGCGAGTCGTCCTTTCTTCACTGCCAGGCCGAGGAACTCGAGCAGGGCTCGCGCATGAACGACGCCGACTTCGATCATCGGATTTGCGATGGCGGCGACGTTGCAACCAAGTACTGGTTTGCCTTCAACGAGAACCTGCACGGCACGCGGCTCCTCGCTTTCACCGAGCCAATCCCAGGCAAACCGGAGGGTTTCGATGGCTTGTAGACGATAGGGGATCCAGCGCTCGAGCACGTCGTCGAGGTTCATCATTATCAGCCCCAGCGTCTTCTGAAAACTGAAAAAGTGCCCCACGCGGATCAGGGCGAGGATGGTAGTAGCGCAGATGGCCAAGTCCGCCGTGCCCAACTGGTGCCCAAGCGCGCTGTCCATCCCACGATAAATCGGCGACCATCCGGCATCCCGTGCCCAACCTGTGCCCAACCATGCCCGAAAAAGCCGACTTATTCACAGGTTGATGTTTTGTAAGTGCTTGAAAATGGCGGCCCCGGCCCGATTCGAACGGGCGACCTTTCCCTTAGGAGGGGAACGCTCTATCCAGCTGAGCTACGGGGCCACGGTGGCGTGCCGGCGATTCTGCCATGCCGCGTGCGTTGCTGGCCGCGTCCATGTTAGATGCGCTTGTCCAATAAACCAAAGGCCAGCGCTCGGGCTGGCCTTTGGTTTGGGTAACAAGTGGCGCGCCCGGAGAGATTCGAACTCCCGACCACCAAGTTCGTAGCCTGGTGCTCTATCCAGCTGAGCTACGGGCGCGCAGCCCGCGG
>NZ_JBYCKI010000054.1:0-3631 GCF_057473305.1 Thiomonas sp. TH-17 | reverse complement strand
TCATGTCCGCAAACGCACCGTCTGCCGCCTGCAGCGTGGCCTCGATCACCGCATCGTCGTGCGCCGCGGAGACGAAACCCGCTTCGTACATGCTGGGCGCCAGATACACGCCGCGGTCGAGCATGGCGTGGAAAAAGCGTTTGAAAATCTCAACATCGGCCAAGGCCATATCGGGATAGTTGCGCGGCAGCTCTGCTGAGAAATAGAAGCCGAACATGCCCCCTTCGCTGTCGGTACGGAAGGTCACGCCGTGGCGTGCGGCGGCGGCGTCCAGGCCAAGCATCAGTTTTTGGGTCGCAGCGCTCAGGCGCTCGTAAAACCCCGGCTGCTGAATCAGGCGCAGTTGCGCCATGCCGGCGGCCACCGCCACCGGATTGCCCGACAGCGTGCCCGCCTGGTACACCGCGCCAAGCGGCGAGAGTTTGTGCATCACGTCGGCGCGGCCGCCGAAGGCCGCCAGCGGCATGCCGCCGCCAATCACCTTGCCCATCACCACCAGATCGGGGCGAATGCCGTACACCTGTTGCGCGCCGCCCAGCGCCACGCGAAAACCGGTCATCACCTCGTCCCACACCAGCAACGCGCCGTGCTCGGTGCACAGTTCGCGCAGACGCTGATGCCAGGCCTGGGTGCCCCGGATGAAATTCATATTGCCCGCGATGGGTTCCACCATCACGCAGGCGATTTCGTGTCCCTGCCGGGCAAACAATTCCTCGATCTGGGCGATGTTGTTGAACTCCAGCACCAGCGTGTGCCTGGCCAGATCGGCAGGCACCCCGGCGGAACTGGGATTTCCGAAGGTCAGCAAGCCCGAACCGGCCTTGACCAGCAGACTGTCCGCATGGCCGTGGTAGCAGCCTTCGAACTTGACGATGGCATCGCGCCCGGTAAAGCCCCGCGCCAGACGAATGGCGCTCATGCCAGCTTCGGTGCCGCTGGACACCAAGCGCACCATTTCGACCGCAGGCATGAGCTTGCAGATGGCTTCGGCCATGTCGATTTCGTCGGCAGTGGGCGCGCCGAAACTCAGCGAACGCGTGGCGGCGCGCTGCACCGCCTCGACAACCTCCGGGTGAGCGTGCCCGGCGATCATCGGCCCCCAGGAGCCGATGTAGTCGATGTAGCGCGTGCCTTCGGCGTCGATCATGTAGGGGCCTTCGGCCCGGTCGATGAAGCGCGGTACGCCGCCGACCTGGCGAAATGCGCGCACCGGCGAGTTGACCCCGCCGGGAATAGTGCGCTGGGCGCGATCAAACAGCTGCTGATTCGTGATGGACATGGTGCTCTTTCCTTGAACGGACATCGCCCAGAATAGTGCAGTGTTTTACGCTTGATGGAACAAATAAAACCGATGGATTTGGCGTCAGGGCAAGGCGCCAACCACAGCGATACCCGTAGGTATCGCGCGGATGGGCAACGCCGCCCTGGCGGCAAAGACGCGGTTTTATGCTCCAGATAGCGTGAAACACTGCACTAGCAGGGCGATGAGAAGAAAACGGGATACGGGTTGTTTGACTGGCGCTCGGGCCGCGGAATGCCAAACGTCCCCGAGGCCCCCGAGGTCACTGCAATGTCGGCGTGCCCGGCTCGCCCGGCATGTCGTCTTCCTCGTCGGTGGGCTGCGCCCAGAAGAAGCGGTCGGGCACCACCTGCCCCATGCCGGGGCGGTAGCCGAAATCGAGGCAATGATCGAGGTATTCGATGGCCTCATGCACCGCCTGATCGAGCTTGGCGCCATTGGCGAGTATCGCGGTAAGCACCGCCGACAAGGTATCGCCGGCGCCAGTGAACCCGGCCTCGAACAGCTCGAAACTCTCGCGCAGCAACACCCGCCGCGGGCTCATCAGCACGTTCTCCACCTTGCCCTCGCTGGCCACGATGCCGGTCACCAGCAGGTATTGCACGCCAAGCTGCTGCGACTTTTGCATCAGCGCATCGAGCGTGGGCGGCGCCTCGCCGTCCCAATCGGGCAGCAACAACTGGGTGAGCGCGCTCTGGTTGCCGGTGAGCACGCGGGTTTGCGGCAGGATGAGATCCTGCATTGCCTTGATGTAATCATCGGTCTGCGATTCGTCGAGCACGTGGAAATTGCTGGCATAGGTGACCAGCGGCACCTGGCTGTAGTCGGCCAGCAGTTCGGCCACGGCATTGACCACGTCGACGCTGCCGAGAAAGCCGACCTTCCAGGCCGAGATCTCGACGTCTTCGAGCACGGCCCGCGCCTGTTCCACCACAGCGTCGGCCTCGATCTCGATGGTGTCGAAAATCTCTGCGGTATCGCGCACCCAGAGCGCGGTCGTGACCGGCAGGGGATGGCAGCCCACGGCCGAGCACGACGCCAGATCGGCCGCGAGCCCCGCGCTGCCGCTGGGGTCAGCCGCGTTGAAGAACATCACGGCGGGGGGGGATTCTGTGGATTCGGTCATCATGCTGGCATGGTAGTGCGACTGCAGGTCGGCGCAAGCCTGGTCCCGCACCGACCTTGCAGTGATCTTGATTCTCCGCAGCGGTGCTTGCCTTGTAGGTCAAAATGCAACAGCGCGCCATAGAATCGTTGAATCTTCTCCTCTACCCCGATACGCTGTGGACAAACAAGAACTTTGCAGTTGGATGTGCCTGATCTGCGGCTTCATTTACTCTGAAGCCGAGGGCCATCCAGAGAGCGGCATTGCACCGGGTACGCGTTGGGCCGATGTGCCGATGAACTGGACCTGTCCCGAGTGTGGTGCGCGCAAAGAAGATTTCGAAATGGTGCCGGTCTAGTCGGCGCCATTTTTTGAGAAGGTGCCGGTTTAATCGGGAACGGCAAGTCACCGCAGTTTTTTTCAGCGTTTTTTCTTTTCCCCTTTTGCAAAGGATGTGCATGGTTGCGCCTACCAGCCCATTCAAAGTGTTGGTCATCGATGACAGCAACACCATCCGCCGCAGCGCCGAGATTTTTCTCAAGCAGGCCGGCTATGAGGTGCTGCTCGCCGAAGACGGCTTTGACGCTTTGTCCAAGGTCAACGACCACGGCCCCGACCTGATTTTCTGCGACATTCTGATGCCCCGGCTCGACGGCTACCAGACCGTGGCCGTCATCCGCCGCAGCGGCAGGTTTTCCCATATTCCCATGGTCATGCTCTCCAGCAAGGACGGCGTGTTCGACAAGGCGCGCGGCCGCATGGTCGGTGCGCAAGACTATCTGACCAAGCCCTTCACCAAAGACCAACTGCTCGACGCGGTCAAGCGGCACCTGAATGCCAACCAGCCCGCCGCGGCGACCGGCTCCTGATCGCTCCTCTTTTCATCTGCCATGCCCGTACACAACATCCTCATCGTTGACGATTCCAAGACCGAGCTGTACTTCCTCTCCGACCTGCTCACCAAGCACGGCTTTACGGTGAACACGGCGGAAAACGGCGAGCAGGCGCTGGCCATGCTCGCGGCCGTGAAGCCCGATCTGATTCTGATGGACGTGGTGATGCCCGGCCAGAACGGCTTTCAACTCACCCGACAGATCACGCGCGACCCCGATTTCTCAGGCATTCCCGTCATCATGTGCACCAGCAAGAAGCTCGAAACCGACAAGGTCTGGGCCATGCGTCAAGGGGCATCCGACTATGTCATCAAGCCGGTGAACGCCACCGAG